>NZ_AP018758.1:0-47417 GCF_003925915.1 Phytobacter sp. MRY16-398
GTGTTATCTCTGGGAATCCGCCCACCTTGTTATGGGAATTGGCCCACCTATCTATGGGAAACACCCCACCTTACTATGGGAATTAGCCCACCTTGTTATGGGAATTGGCCCACCTTAGACGAAACTGTAAAAAATGTATTTACTTGTTTGAACTTTGTGGTAGTGTGGAGAGTAATTTTTAACCCACAAAGGCAAGGCTCATGGATAAGTTGCTGAACAAAAAGATAAAAGTTAAGCAGTCTAACGAGCTTACCGAAGCTGCTTACTACCTCTCGCTAAAAGCAAAGCGCGTTCTCTGGTTATGTCTTATGCAGACGTATTTCACAGCTTCAGTAAGCGAAGATGATGATGAGATGGCTGTACTCGGTGACTCTACTTTCAAAGTAAAGGTGGCTGACTATGAGCAAATTTTTCAGGTAAGCCGTAACCAGGCTATCAAGGATGTTAAAGAAGGCGTGTTTGAGTTAAGCCGTTCTGCGGTAATCTTTTACCCGAAAGAAGGGAGTTTTGACTGCGTCGCGCGCCCCTGGCTAACAGAGGCTGGCAGCCGATCAGCTCGTGGTATCTGGGAAATCGAATTTAACCATAAACTCCTGCGGTACATTTACGGCCTGACGAACCAGTTCACCACCTACTCGCTCCGCGATTGTGGCAGTCTTCGAAATCCACGGACGATCCGCCTTTATGAAAGTCTTGCTCAATTCAAATCTTCAGGCTTATGGGTTACTACTCATGCTTGGTTAAATGACCGTTTCCTTTTGCCGGAATCCCAACAGAAGAACTTGGCAGAGTTGAAACGATCTTTCCTTGATCCTGCACTCAAGCAGATAAATGAGAAAACACCTTTACTTGCTAAGTATAGTATTGATGATTCAGGAAAATTTCTGTTCTCAATAATTGATAAGCAAAATCCCGTCTGACATAAATCAGCACACATGAGCCTGTCATTTGACAAATTTTTGTCATGAAGATGGGCGAATTTCCACACAGCACCGGCGCCCGGCAAGGTGGGCGGATTCCCACACGGCACCGGCGCCCGGCAAGGTGGGCGGATTCCCACACGGCACCGGCGCCCGGCAAGGTGGGCGGATTTCCACACGGCACCGGCGCCCGGCAAGGTGGGCGGATTCCCACACGGCACCGGCGCCCGGCAAGGTGGGCGGATTTCCACACGGCACCGGCGCCCGGCAAGGTGGGCGGATTCCCACACGGCACCGGCGCCCGGCAAGGTGGGCGGATTCCCACACGGCACCGGCGCCCGGCAAGGTGGGCGGATTCCCACACGGCTCCGGCGCCCGGAAAGGGTGGGCGGATTTCCACACAGCACCGGCGCCCGGCAAGGTGGGCGGATTCCCACACGGCACCGGCGCCCGGAAAGGGTGGGCGGATTTCCACACAGCACCGGCGCCCGGCAAGGTGGGCGGATTTCCACACGGCACCGGCGCCCGGCAAGGTGGGCGGATTCCCACACGGCACCGGCGCCCGGCAAGGTGGGCGGATTCCCACACGGCTCCGGCGCCCGGCAAGGTGGGCGGATTCCCACACGGCACCGGCGCCCGGCAAGGTGGGCGGATTCCCACACGGCTCCGGCGCCCGGAAAGGGTGGGCGGATTTCCACACAGCACCGGCGCCCGGCAAGGTGGGCGGATTCCCACACGGCACCGGCGCCCGGCAAGGTGGGCGGATTCCCACACGGCTCCGGCGCCCGGAAAGGGTGGGCGGATTTCCACACAGCACCGGCGCCCGGCAAGGTGGGCGGATTCCCACACGGCACCGGCGCCCGGAAAGGGTGGGCGGATTTCCACACAGCACCGGCGCCCGGCAAGGTGGGCGGATTTCCACACGGCACCGGCGCCCGGCAAGGTGGGGGGATTCCCACACGGCACCGGCGCCCGGCAAGGTGGGCGGATTCCCACACGGCACCGGCGCCCGGCAAGGTGGGCGGATTCCCACACGGCACCGGCGCCCGGCAAGGTGGGCGGATTCCCACACAGCACCGGCGCCCGGCAAGGTGGGCGGATTCCCACACAGCACCGGCGCCCGGCAAGGTGGGCGGATTCCCACACGGCACCGGCGCCCGGCAAGGTGGGCGGATTTCCACACGGCACCGGCACCCGGCAAGGTGGGCGGATTCCCACACGGCACCGGCGCCCGGCAAGGTGGGCGGATTTCCACACAGCACCGGCGCCCGGCAAGGTGGGTGGATTCCCACACGGCACCGGCGCCCGGTAAGGTGGGCGGATTTCCACACGACAGCGGCGCCCGGCAAGATGGGCGGATTCCCATATCGACATGTATGTAGCTTGTGTTATCCGTGGATTGTGCAGCTCAGCGGGTCGCTGGTCGTATGGCGTAGTGTCCCCCGTAACCGGCCGCGTGCGGCCGCTAACTCGCAGTACGGCGCCGCGACCCGAAGGCGGGCCGCCGTTCCCGCGCGCAGGCGCGCGGCGCCCACTGCGCACCCCCGTGGGGGACATACGGCAGCTGTGTGGCGGTGAGCGGGATTAGGGCTTTGCAGGGAGGGGGCTGGGTCGGGCGATACGTTCAGCATTGCGGTTTCCGGCGATTTGCGGCCGGTGCCCGTTTAACTCCGGCGTGGTCGCCTTCCATGCCCTGACGGCATAAGAAAATAAAACCGCCATGCTGCGGTCATTCATGATTTTGTGGTGTAGCGATAAATAGTCATGCGAGAAACGTTGAAGCGCTTAGCAACTGCACCAACTGTCATTTCAGGATCAGCAAGTAAGATTCTAATTTGTTTAACATCTTCTTCAGAAAGTGACGGTTTTCTCCCTCCCACACGGCCCCTTGCGCGTGCAGCTGCAAGGCCTGAGCGCGTTCTTTCAATATTGCGGTTGCGTTCAAAGCTAGAGAATATCGCCATCAGATGAGTATAGATTTCCCCTATAACTGGCGCATTTGTGTCTATTCTGTCCTTGATGGCTATGAAAGTTATTCCGCGTTTCTTCAGGTCGTCGAGTAAAGTAATGACTTGACCCAATGAACCGCCGAGCCGATCTAGTGCCCAAACTACTAGGGTATCTCCCTCGCGCAATGCTTTCAGGCAGTTCTCCAGTTCCGGCGCACCTTTTTTGTCGCGCTTTGGGCCGCTACGTGAGGTCTGATCCTGATAGATTTGCTCACATCCAGCTTTTGTTAGTTCGTCAACCTGGTGCGCCACATCCTGAAGATGCGTAGATTTACGTGCATAGCCGATTTTCATTCTTTTCTCGCTAATTAGTTATGGGGTTATTGTTATGTTGATACAGTAACGAGTTTTGTTACATGAGGGGAGTCATTTTTCGGGAGAAGTCAGGACTTTTCAAGACTGTCACAAAAACCATCGTTTTTGATACATTAATTTAACCAATAGGTTGCAGATCAAATCGCCTGTAACAGCCTTTCTGGCTGTTTGTCGTTTTCAGAAGACGGCTGCACTGAACGTCAGAAGCCGACTGCACTATAGCAGCGGAGGGGTTGGATCCATCAGGCAACGACGGGCTGCTGCCGGCCATCAGCGGACGCAGGGAGGACTTTCCGCAACCGGCCGTTCGATGCGGCACCGATGGCCTTCGCGCAGGGGTAGTGAATCCGCCAGGATTGACTTGCGCTGCCCTACCTCTCACTAGTGAGGGGCGGCAGCGCATCAAGCGGTGAGCGCACTCCGGCACCGCCAACTTTCAGCACATGCGTGTAAATCATCGTCGTAGAGACGTCGGAATGGCCGAGCAGATCCTGCACGGTTCGAATGTCGTAACCGCTGCGGAGCAAGGCCGTCGCGAACGAGTGGCGGAGGGTGTGCGGTGTGGCGGGCTTCGTGATGCCTGCTTGTTCTACGGCACGTTTGAAGGCGCGCTGAAAGGTCTGGTCATACATGTGATGGCGACGCACGACACCGCTCCGTGGATCGGTCGAATGCGTGTGCTGCGCAAAAACCCAGAACCACGGCCAGGAATGCCCGGCGCGCGGATACTTCCGCTCAAGGGCGTCGGGAAGCGCAACGCCGCTGCGGCCCTCGGCCTGGTCCTTCAGCCACCATGCCCGTGCACGCGACAGCTGCTCGCGCAGGCTGGGTGCCAAGCTCTCGGGTAACATCAAGGCCCGATCCTTGGAGCCCTTGCCCTCCCGCACGATGATCGTGCCGTGATCGAAATCCAGATCCTTGACCCGCAGTTGCAAACCCTCACTGATCCGCATGCCCGTTCCATACAGAAGCTGGGCGAACAAACGATGCTCGCCTTCCAGAAAACCGAGGATGCGAACCACTTCATCCGGGGTCAGCACCACCGGCAAGCGCCGCGACGGCCGAGGTCTTCCGATCTCCTGAAGCCAGGGCAGATCCGTGCACAGCACCTTGCCGTAGAAGAACAGCAAGGCCGCCAATGCCTGACGATGCGTGGAGACCGAAACCTTGCGCTCGTTCGCCAGCCAGGACAGAAATGCCTCGACTTCGCTGCTGCCCAAGGTTGCCGGGTGACGCACACCGTGGAAACGGATGAAGGCACGAACCCAGTGGACATAAGCCTGTTCGGTTCGTAAACTGTAATGCAAGTAGCGTATGCGCTCACGCAACTGGTCCAGAACCTTGACCGAACGCAGCGGTGGTAACGGCGCAGTGGCGGTTTTCATGGCTTGTTATGACTGTTTTTTTGTACAGTCTATGCCTCGGGCATCCAAGCAGCAAGCGCGTTACGCCGTGGGTCGATGTTTGATGTTATGGAGCAGCAACGATGTTACGCAGCAGGCAGCAGGGCAGTCGCCCTAAAACAAAGTTAGGCATCACAAAGTACAGCATCGTGACCAACAGCACCGATTCCGTCACACTGCGCCTCATGACTGAGCATGACCTTGCGATGCTCTATGAGTGGCTAAATCGATCTCATATCGTCGAGTGGTGGGGCGGAGAAGAAGCACGCCCGACACTTGCTGACGTACAGGAACAGTACTTGCCAAGCGTTTTAGCGCAAGAGTCCGTCACTCCATACATTGCAATGCTGAATGGAGAGCCGATTGGGTATGCCCAGTCGTACGTTGCTCTTGGAAGCGGGGACGGATGGTGGGAAGAAGAAACCGATCCAGGAGTACGCGGAATAGACCAGTCACTGGCGAATGCATCACAACTGGGCAAAGGCTTGGGAACCAAGCTGGTTCGAGCTCTGGTTGAGTTGCTGTTCAATGATCCCGAGGTCACCAAGATCCAAACGGACCCGTCGCCGAGCAACTTGCGAGCGATCCGATGCTACGAGAAAGCGGGGTTTGAGAGGCAAGGTACCGTAACCACCCCAGATGGTCCAGCCGTGTACATGGTTCAAACACGCCAGGCATTCGAGCGAACACGCAGTGATGCCTAACCCTTCCATCGAGGGGGACGTCCAAGGGCTGGCGCCCTTGGCCGCCCCTCATGTCAAACGTTAGAAAAGGAAAAGTATGAGCAAGTTATCTGTATTCTTTATATTTTTGTTTTGCAGCATTGCTACCGCAGCAGAGTCTTTGCCAGATTTAAAAATTGAAAAGCTTGATGAAGGCGTTTATGTTCATACTTCGTTTGAAGAAGTTAACGGGTGGGGCGTTGTTCCTAAACATGGTTTGGTGGTTCTTGTAAATGCTGAGGCTTACCTAATTGACACTCCATTTACGGCTAAAGATACTGAAAAGTTAGTCACTTGGTTTGTGGAGCGTGGCTATAAAATAAAAGGCAGCATTTCCTCTCATTTTCATAGCGACAGCACGGGCGGAATAGAGTGGCTTAATTCTCGATCTATCCCCACGTATGCATCTGAATTAACAAATGAACTGCTTAAAAAAGACGGTAAGGTTCAAGCCACAAATTCATTTAGCGGAGTTAACTATTGGCTAGTTAAAAATAAAATTGAAGTTTTTTATCCAGGCCCGGGACACACTCCAGATAACGTAGTGGTTTGGTTGCCTGAAAGGAAAATATTATTCGGTGGTTGTTTTATTAAACCGTACGGTTTAGGCAATTTGGGTGACGCAAATATAGAAGCTTGGCCAAAGTCCGCCAAATTATTAAAGTCCAAATATGGTAAGGCAAAACTGGTTGTTCCAGGTCACAGTGAAGTTGGAGACGCATCACTCTTGAAACTTACATTAGAGCAGGCGGTTAAAGGGTTAAACGAAAGTAAAAAACCATCAAAACCAAGCAACTAAATTTCTAACAAGTCGTTGCAGCACGCCACTACGTGGCTGGACAGTTTGTAAGTTGCGCTTTTGTGGTTTGCTTCGCAAAGTATTCCACAACGCGCAACTTACAAACTGCCGCTGAACTTAGCGTTAGACATCATGAGGGTAGCGGTGACCATCGAAATTTCGAACCAACTATCAGAGGTGCTAAGCGTCATTGAGCGCCATCTGGAATCAACGTTGCTGGCCGTGCATTTGTACGGCTCCGCAGTGGATGGCGGCCTGAAGCCATACAGCGATATTGATTTGTTGGTTACTGTGGCCGTAAAGCTTGATGAAACGACGCGGCGAGCATTGCTCAATGACCTTATGGAGGCTTCGGCTTTCCCTGGCGAGAGCGAGACGCTCCGCGCTATAGAAGTCACCCTTGTCGTGCATGACGACATCATCCCGTGGCGTTATCCGGCTAAGCGCGAGCTGCAATTTGGAGAATGGCAGCGCAATGACATTCTTGCGGGTATCTTCGAGCCAGCCATGATCGACATTGATCTAGCTATCCTGCTTACAAAAGCAAGAGAACATAGCGTTGCCTTGGTAGGTCCGGCAGCGGAGGAATTCTTTGACCCGGTTCCTGAACAGGATCTATTCGAGGCGCTGAGGGAAACCTTGAAGCTATGGAACTCGCAGCCCGACTGGGCCGGCGATGAGCGAAATGTAGTGCTTACGTTGTCCCGCATTTGGTACAGCGCAATAACCGGCAAAATCGCGCCGAAGGATGTCGCTGCCGACTGGGCAATAAAACGCCTACCTGCCCAGTATCAGCCCGTCTTACTTGAAGCTAAGCAAGCTTATCTGGGACAAAAAGAAGATCACTTGGCCTCACGCGCAGATCACTTGGAAGAATTTATTCGCTTTGTGAAAGGCGAGATCATCAAGTCAGTTGGTAAATGATGTCTAACAATTCGTTCAAGCCGACCGCGCTACGCGCGGCGGCTTAACTCCGGCGTTGAACTTGCCTCGCAGGCTCGGGGAAGTGAATTCACCATCAAGTGTAGCTGGATAAATATACAGTGGTGTTCTATATTTTTTAGATGGACAAACTGACACTACAAAAGCTGTTTCGAGCGCAATTGGCTGAGGCAGCCCCCGCACTTAACATCCCCTTGTATCAACTCAAGGCGGCACAGGCGATCAGCGGTTGTCGTACCGAAGCGATGGGTAGCCATGGGCAATATTGTAGTAACGGTCATCTCTGCGGAGTCTTTTATAACTCCTGCCGGCATCGGGGCTGTCCGCAGTGCCAATATACGGCGAAAGAGCGGTGGTTAGCGCAGTGGTCAGCGCGACTATTGAATGTGCAGCATCACCATTGGATCTTCACCGTACCGCACGAACTGCTGGGTTTATGGCGATATAATCGTGAATGGTTTCAGGAGCAAATGTATCTTGCGGTGTCGAAGACGCTTAAGCAGCTCAGTCGTGCTGGTGGTCATTTAGGAGCCCAACCTGGCTACTTATTAGCCCTGCATACATGGGGCAGAAATCTGAGTGAACACCCGCATATTCACTGCCTGATCACCCACGGTGGTGTGAGCGATTCGGGAAAATGGCTCAGTCCTAAGCGAGCGATAATGTTTCCGGTAAAAGTCATGCGGCGTCTATTCCGGGGCAAATTTTTGGCTGCTACAAAACAAGCGTTAGCCAATAACGCACTGACGTTCCCACCAGATCAGCAAACAACGGAACTGATGAACTTGAGCAATAAGCTAGGACGAATAGACTGGCAGGTTTATGCCTGTGCTCCTTATGCTCACGGTGTGGGCGTCGCTAAATATTTAGCTCGGTATATGCGCGGCGGTGCGATCAATAACAAACAGCTCATTGCCGTGAAAAATAATATGATCACGTTTAAATATAAATCACACCAAACCAAAAAGACTGAACGACAGCAAGTTAGCCTGCCAAATTTTACGCGTATGGTATTGAAGCACTTGCCCTTAAAAGGCAAACCCACTATTCGCTACTACGGGATATATCATCCAACTGTGGTTGAAAAGTTAAATGTGGCAAGAGCACAATGTAAACAAGCGCAGTTTATTACAGCCCAGTTGCCAACATGGCAAGCAATGCTAAATAAGCTAGGCATAAGATTAATTTGCCCAATATGTGGTGTCACAGAACGAATAGCGGCGGCCCCGCTTAAATGATAACTGGGCTGGTACTTAAAATCCGTACTCGACGCGGAGCAATATAGTGTGGGTAAAGGACTCAACTCATGACAATAAGCGTGGTGATAATAGTGAGTGGTTGTTACTATCCGATTATAAATCATGAGTTTGGCGACTGATAATCACGAGGCTTTTCCCCAGTGGGTCCGGAAGTTCAACAATACGATGAATCAGTCAAAGGTCTCCACACTCGACGAAGAGTAGAAAATGCTGAGTGGACCTTCGCTGATTATCTAAGCGTTAGATGCACTAAGCACATAATTGCTCACAGCCAAACTATCAGGTCAAGTCTGCTTTTATTATTTTTAAGCGTGCATAATAAGCCCTACACAAATTGGGAGATATATCATGAAAGGCTGGCTTTTTCTTGTTATCGCAATAGTTGGCGAAGTAATCGCAACATCCGCATTAAAATCTAGCGAGGGCTTTACTAAGCTTGCCCCTTCCGCCGTTGTCATAATCGGTTATGGCATCGCATTTTATTTTCTTTCTCTGGTTCTGAAATCCATCCCTGTCGGTGTTGCTTATGCAGTCTGGTCGGGACTCGGCGTCGTCATAATTACAGCCATTGCCTGGTTGCTTCATGGGCAAAAGCTTGATGCGTGGGGCTTTGTAGGTATGGGGCTCATAATTGCTGCCTTTTTGCTCGCCCGATCCCCATCGTGGAAGTCGCTGCGGAGGCCGACGCCATGGTGACGGTGTTCGGCATTCTGAATCTCACCGAGGACTCCTTCTTCGATGAGAGCCGGCGGCTAGACCCCGCCGGCGCTGTCACCGCGGCGATCGAAATGCTGCGAGTCGGATCAGACGTCGTGGATGTCGGACCGGCCGCCAGCCATCCGGACGCGAGGCCTGTATCGCCGGCCGATGAGATCAGACGTATTGCGCCGCTCTTAGACGCCCTGTCCGATCAGATGCACCGTGTTTCAATCGACAGCTTCCAACCGGAAACCCAGCGCTATGCGCTCAAGCGCGGCGTGGGCTACCTGAACGATATCCAAGGATTTCCTGACCCTGCGCTCTATCCCGATATTGCTGAGGCGGACTGCAGGCTGGTGGTTATGCACTCAGCGCAGCGGGATGGCATCGCCACCCGCACCGGTCACCTTCGACCCGAAGACGCGCTCGACGAGATTGTGCGGTTCTTCGAGGCGCGGGTTTCCGCCTTGCGACGGAGCGGGGTCGCTGCCGACCGGCTCATCCTCGATCCGGGGATGGGATTTTTCTTGAGCCCCGCACCGGAAACATCGCTGCACGTGCTGTCGAACCTTCAAAAGCTGAAGTCGGCGTTGGGGCTTCCGCTATTGGTCTCGGTGTCGCGGAAATCCTTCTTGGGCGCCACCGTTGGCCTTCCTGTAAAGGATCTGGGTCCAGCGAGCCTTGCGGCGGAACTTCACGCGATCGGCAATGGCGCTGACTACGTCCGCACCCACGCGCCTGGAGATCTGCGAAGCGCAATCACCTTCTCGGAAACCCTCGCGAAATTTCGCAGTCGCGACGCCAGAGACCGAGGGTTAGATCATGCCTAGCATTCACCTTCCGGCCGCCCGCTAGCGGACCCTGGTCAGGTTCCGCGAAGGTGGGCGCAGACATGCTGGGCTCGTCAGGATCAAACTGCACTATGAGGCGGCGGTTCATACCGCGCCAGGGGAGCGAATGGACAGCGAGGAGCCTCCGAACGTTCGGGTCGCCTGCTCGGGTGATATCGACGAGGTTGTGCGGCTGATGCACGACGCTGCGGCGTGGATGTCCGCCAAGGGAACGCCCGCCTGGGACGTCGCGCGGATCGACCGGACATTCGCGGAGACCTTCGTCCTGAGATCCGAGCTCCTAGTCGCGAGTTGCAGCGACGGCATCGTCGGCTGTTGCACCTTGTCGGCCGAGGATCCCGAGTTCTGGCCCGACGCCCTCAAGGGGGAGGCCGCATATCTGCACAAGCTCGCGGTGCGACGGACACATGCGGGCCGGGGTGTCAGCTCCGCGCTGATCGAGGCTTGCCGCCATGCCGCGCGAACGCAGGGGTGCGCCAAGCTGCGGCTCGACTGCCACCCGAACCTGCGTGGCCTATACGAGCGGCTCGGATTCACCCACGTCGACACTTTCAATCCCGGCTGGGATCCAACCTTCATCGCAGAACGCCTAGAACTCGAAATCTAACGTCCGTTCGGGCATCGAGGTCCATGTCGGGGTGGGACGGGCCCGTGGCTTCAAGATCACTTGCAGTCCGACCGCGATGTCTTGGTTGCGCGAGAGGTTGTCGATATCCTCCACTTCCATCATCAACCCTGGATAATGCCGCCGCCGTCATCGCCGCCGACGCCCGTGCCGGGCTTTTCGGGCCTGTCAGGCTTGCTCGGCCTTCAGCCTGCCTGGGCGAGATCTCCGGCGGACGGATTAACGGCGGAGCTTCGCCGCCTTTCGTGCGTGTGAAGGCCGAAGATAGTTCTCTCAAAAACATCCGTTTATGAGAGATACCAAATGTCATTTTCAGAAGACGACTGCACCAGTTGATTGGGCGTAATGGCTGTTGTGCAGCCAGCTCCTGACAGTTCAATATCAGAAGTGATCTGCACCAATCTCGACTATGCTCAATACTCGTGTGGGCTCTGTTGCAAAAATCGTGAAGCTTGAGCATGCTTGGCGGAGATTGGACGGACGGAACGATGACGGATTTCAAGTGGCGCCATTTCCAGGGTGATGTGATCCTGTGGGCGGTGCGCTGGTATTGTCGCTATCCGATCAGCTATCGCGACCTTGAGGAAATGCTGGCGGAACGCGGCATTTCGGTCGACCATACGACGATCTATCGCTGGGTCCAGTGCTACGCCCCGGAGATGGAGAAGCGGCTGCGCTGGTTCTGGCGGCGTGGCTTTGATCCGAGCTGGCGCCTGGATGAAACCTACGTCAAGGTGCGGGGCAAGTGGACCTACCTGTACCGGGCAGTCGACAAGCGGGGCGACACGATCGATTTCTACCTGTCGCCGACCCGCAGCGCCAAGGCAGCGAAGCGGTTCCTGGGCAAGGCCCTGCGAGGCCTGAAGCACTGGGAAAAGCCTGCCACGCTCAATACCGACAAAGCGCCGAGCTATGGTGCAGCGATCACCGAATTGAAGCGCGAAGGAAAGCTGGACCGGGAGACGGCCCACCGGCAGGTGAAGTATCTCAATAACGTGATCGAGGCCGATCACGGAAAGCTCAAGATACTGATCAAGCCGGTGCGCGGTTTCAAATCGATCCCCACGGCCTATGCCACGATCAAGGGATTCGAAGTCATGCGAGCCCTGCGCAAAGGACAGGCTCGCCCCTGGTGCCTGCAGCCCGGCATCAGGGGCGAGGTGCGCCTTGTGGAGAGAGCTTTTGGCATTGGGCCCTCGGCGCTGACGGAGGCCATGGGCATGCTCAACCACCATTTCGCAGCAGCCGCCTGATCGGCGCAGAGCGACAGCCTACCTCTGACTGCCGCCAATCTTTGCAACAGAGCCTCCGTCGCCATGCTCACCTCGCTTTGGTGCACACGAGTATTGAGCATAGTCGAGATTGGTGCAGATCACTTCTGATATTGAACTGTCAGGAGCTGGCTGCACAACAGCCATTACGCCCAATCAACTGGTGCAGTCGTCTTCTGAAAATGACACTGTTTGTATATAATCATGAAAAAATGGTGAGTAGAGTTTCAGGGTAACAGGGGATGCTTATGTCGGTTTTCCACAACTGGCTACTTGAGATCGCATGTGAGAATTACTTCGTCTACATCAAACGCCTTTCCGCCAACGATACCGGCGCAACAGGTGGTCACCAGGTAGGGCTTTATATCCCTTCAGGTATCGTTGAAAAACTCTTTCCGTCTATCAACCATACCCGTGAACTGAACCCTTCGGTTTTTCTCACCGCACATGTGTCATCGCATGATTGCCCTGACAGCGAAGCCAGGGCAATTTATTATAACAGCCGTCATTTTGGTAAAACCCGGAATGAAAAAAGGATTACCCGCTGGGGTAGAGGCAGCCCACTTCAGGATCCTGAAAATACAGGGGCTCTGACGCTCCTGGCTTTCAAGCTTGATGAGCAAGGGGGGGACTGTAAGGAAGTAAATATTTGGGTATGCGCCAGCACTGATGAAGAGGACGTCATTGAGACCGCTATTGGTGAAGTTATACCCGGAGCGCTTATATCCGGCCCCGCAGGACAGATTCTAGGCGGACTATCTCTACAGCAAGCGCCAGTAAATCATAAATATATTCTACCTGAAGACTGGCACCTGCGCTTTCCGTCGGGAAGTGAAATTATTCAGTATGCAGCCAGCCATTATGTGAAAAATTCCCTTGATCCGGATGAGCAACTTCTTGACCGCCGGCGCGTGGAGTACGACATATTTCTATTGGTTGAGGAACTGCATGTTCTGGATATCATCCGGAAAGGATTTGGCTCTGTGGATGAATTTATTGCGCTGGCCAATTCTGTCAGCAATCGCCGTAAATCCAGAGCCGGGAAGTCGCTGGAACTGCACCTGGAGCATCTATTCATTGAGCACGGCCTGCGACACTTTGCGACGCAGGCCATCACAGAAGGTAATAAAAAACCCGATTTCCTTTTCCCTTCCGCAGGGGCTTACCACGATACTGAGTTTCCCGTAGAAAATCTGCGCATGCTGGCAGTCAAGACTACCTGTAAGGATCGCTGGCGTCAGATACTGAATGAGGCCGATAAAATTCATCAGGTGCATCTGTTTACACTCCAGGAGGGAGTTTCTCTGGCTCAATATCGGGAGATGCGGGAGTCGGGTGTCAGATTGGTCGTGCCATCATCTCTGCACAAAAAATACCCGGAGGCGGTGAGAGCTGAGCTAATGACGCTAGGTGCGTTTATTGCTGAGCTGACAGGGCTTTACGCAGATATTCCATAGATTATCTCCCGGCATAAATACCGGGAGGAGCGATCAGATTCGTTCAACCTTGCACGAATCGGCATTAACCGCTTTCAGGATATAAGGTTCAAGCAGTTTGGCTACGGCTTCAAACACGGGCACCACTACGGAGTTACCGAACTGCCTGTACGACTGAGTGTCTGACACAGGAATGCGAAAAGGCCTGCCATCTACTTTTTCAAAACCCATAAGGCGCGCGCACTCTCGCGGAGTCAGCCTGCGGGGCCGATGCGCCTGATTTTCTTCGTTCGCGAAGTCTGTTTCACCTGTGGCCATATCCCAGCCACGGTCTATCAGAATTTCAGACCCGTCTTTGTGATAGCGAGCAGAAAGCGTACGGGCAATGCTTTCTTTATTTTCAGGATTAACGAGGCCAAAACCGAATCCGTTACCCTTAGCTGCGTGCTTTTTGGCGTAGTTGGGGTCTGAGGGCCAATGGAACGAAAACGTACGCTAAGGAAATAACCAATTGTTATAATTGATATTATTCATTCTTCTCTATGAACTGAAAGCCCGCACTAAGCAATGTTTTAGCCTCAAATGACTTTTTTACCTACCCAACTAACGTAACGATCGCACATCAGGTCGTTTTTCAACCGCATAGTGACACCTGCACTCACATGCGAGAAAACACATATGATTTTGACTTCTTGTTTTGGTGGAGAGACAATACCCATTCATAGCAGGAGTACATAATGCCAGAAATTGCATCCCTACAACTTTTCAAAATACTATCTGATGAAACCCGCCTGGGTATCGTGCTACTGCTCAGGGAGATGGGGGAGCTGTGCGTATGCGATCTCTGCACAGCGCTGGAACAATCACAACCCAAGACCTCCCGCCATCTGGCGATGCTTCGGGAAAGTGGCCTGTTGCTGGATCGCAAGCAGGGGAAATGGGTTCATTATCGCTTATCCCCGCATATTCCTTCCTGGGCTGCCCTGGTGATTGAGCAGGCCTGGTTAAGTCAACAGGACGACGTACAGGCCATCGCCCGTAAGCTGGCATCGGCCAACTGCTCTGGCAGCGGTAAGGCTGTTTGTATCTAAAAATTTTGCCTGTACATATATGTTTTTACGAATATGAGGTGTTAAAGATGAAAATGTTAACGGTGTTTGATCCGGCGATGTGCTGCAGTACCGGCGTTTGTGGTTCAGATGTCGATCAGGTTTTGGTCAATTTTTCTGCTGATGTGCAATGGCTGAAAGGGCGTGGGGTTCAGATCGAACGTTATAACCTGGCGCAGCAGCCTATGAGCTTCGTTGAGAACGAAAAAGCGAAAGCATTCCTTGAGGCTTCTGGAGCTGAAGGGCTTCCGCTGCTGTTGCTTGATGGTGAAACGGTGATGGCCGGGCGATACCCAAAACGCGCTGAACTGGCTCGCTGGTTTGGTATACCGCTGGAAAAGGTGGGTTTAGCTTCCACCAGTTGCTGTGGTGGTAAAACTTCCTGTTGTTGAGTATGTCAGGAGGACATATGAAATTCTTAGAGAATATCCCGTCTTACCTGTTTTTCACCGGTAAGGGAGGTGTAGGCAAAACTTCGATTTCCTGCGCAACGGCTATACGTCTGGCTGAACTGGGAAAGCGTGTTCTGCTTGTCAGTACCGACCCGGCTTCCAATGTCGGTCAGGTATTCGATCAGACTATCGGTAACACTATCCAGCCCGTGACTGCTGTGTCTGGTCTTTCGGCTCTGGAGATTGACCCGCAGGACGCCGCCCAGCAATACCGCGCCAGAATCGTTGACCCTATTAAAGGTCTTTTGCCTGATGACGTTGTTAACAGCATCAGTGAACAGCTTTCAGGAGCTTGTACGACAGAGATCGCTGCATTCGACGAGTTTACTGGCTTACTGACTGACGCTTCTCTGCTGACCCGCTTTGATCACATCATTTTTGATACTGCCCCAACTGGCCACACTATTCGCCTTCTTCAGCTTCCCGGAGCCTGGAGCAGCTTCATCGAAAGTAACCCGGATGGTGCTTCCTGTCTTGGTCCAATGGCTGGGCTGGAAAAACAACGCGAGCAATATGCTCATGCGGTTGAGGCATTATCCGATCCTGAACGAACTCGCCTTGTGCTGGTCGCGCGATTGCAAAAATCAACACTGCAGGAAGTCGCTCGTACTCATGACGAATTATCAGCTATTGGCCTTAAAAATCAGTATTTAGTCATTAACGGTGTCCTGCCTGCGAGCGAAGCAGAACGTGATGCACTGGCCGCTGCAATATGGCAACGGGAGCAAGAGGCGCTGGCAAATCTTCCTGCCGGGTTATCTGATTTGCCGACAGACAACTTATACCTGCAGCCGCTGAACATGGTTGGTGTATCCGCATTGAAAGGCCTGCTCAACGAACACGCTGAGATAACATCGCTTCCTGAACAAAGCCCACAGAACAAGCCAGAGAATATGTCGTTGTCTGTCCTGGTTGATGATATCGCCCGCAGTGAACACGGTTTGATTATGCTGATGGGCAAAGGTGGTGTGGGCAAAACCACAATGGCTGCGGCTATCGCCGTCAGTCTGGCGGATAAGGGTTTTGATGTGCATCTCACCACCTCAGATCCTGCTGCACATCTCAGTACAACGCTCAATGGCAGCCTCAAAAATCTGCAGGTCAGCCGAATCAACCCTCACGATGAAACTGAACGCTATCGTCAGCATGTTCTTGAGACGAAAGGCAGGGATCTGGATGAGGCTGGGAAACGGCTGCTCGAAGAGGATTTACGTTCTCCTTGCACAGAAGAGATTGCGGTGTTCCAGGCGTTTTCACGCGTAATTCGTGAAGCTGGCAAACGGTTTGTGGTCATGGATACGGCACCTACCGGGCATACGCTATTACTGCTTGATGCTACCGGGGCTTATCACCGTGAGATTGCCAGGAAGATGGGGGATAAAGGTCATTTTACCACTCCGATGATGCAGCTTCAGGACCAGGAACGTACCAAAGTTTTGCTGGTCACTCTGCCTGAAACCACACCTGTACTGGAAGCGGCAAACCTGCAGTCCGATCTTGAACGTGCGGGGATTCATCCCTGGGGCTGGATTATCAATAACAGCCTTTCGATTGCACAGACGCAATCGCCGCTGCTTTGCCAGCGCGCCCTACAAGAGCGTCCTCAAATCGAGGTTGTGAAAAACCAGCATGCAAGCCGCATAGCGTTAGTACCGGTAATGGCTGCAGAGCCCACTGGCATCGAGAAACTCAGAGAGCTGGTTGTTTAATTTTTTTTGTATATACAGGGCGGCAAAGCCGTCCTGTCTGGAGGATTTATGTTACTGGCAGGCGCTATTTTTGTCCTGACCATCGTTTTGGTTATCTGGCAACCGAAGGGATTAGGGATCGGCTGGAGTGCGACGCTGGGCGCGGTACTGGCGCTGATCTCTGGCGTAGTCCATTTTGGTGATATCCCTGTAGTGTGGAATATTGTCTGGAATGCGACGGCGACCTTTATTGCCGTGATTATTATCAGCCTTCTGCTCGATGAATCGGGCTTTTTCGAATGGGCGGCGCTGCACGTTTCACGTTGGGGTAACGGTCGCGGGCGTTTGCTGTTTACCTATATCGTTTTGCTCGGCGCAGCGGTGGCGGCACTGTTTGCCAACGATGGTGCGGCATTGATTCTGACGCCAATTGTTATCGCCATGCTGCTTGCATTAGGTTTCAGCAAAGGCACTACGCTGGCATTTGTCATGGCCGCCGGGTTTATTGCCGATACGGCCAGTCTGCCGCTTATCGTGTCCAACCTGGTTAACATCGTTTCTGCAGACTTCTTTGGGCTGGGTTTCACTGAGTATGCGTCGGTAATGGTGCCGGTGGATATCGCAGCCATTATCGCCACGCTGGTGATGCTGCATCTGTTCTTCCGCAAAGATATTCCGCCAACTTACGACCTGGCTCTCCTGAAAGCACCGGCAAAAGCGATTAAAGATCTGGCAACCTTCAGAACCGGCTGGATAGTGTTGATCCTTCTTCTGGTTGGCTTTTTCGTCCTTGAGCCGTTGGGTATCCCGGTCAGTGCGATTGCTGCTGTAGGGGCTGTCATTCTGTTTGCGGTGGCGAAGCGAGGCCATGCCATTAACACTGGCAAAGTGCTTCGCGGTGCGCCATGGCAGATCGTCATATTCTCTCTGGGAATGTATCTGGTGGTCTATGGTCTGCGTAATGCCGGACTAACAGAATACCTCTCCGGTGTGTTGAACGTGCTGGCAGATAAAGGACTTTGGGCCGCGACGTTTGGTACTGGCTTCCTGACGGCTTTCCTCTCTTCCATCATGAACAATATGCCTACCGTGCTGGTTGGTGCTCTCTCTATTGATGGCAGCACTGCA
This sequence comes from Phytobacter sp. MRY16-398, assembly GCF_003925915.1. Classification (NCBI taxonomy): domain Bacteria; kingdom Pseudomonadati; phylum Pseudomonadota; class Gammaproteobacteria; order Enterobacterales; family Enterobacteriaceae; genus Phytobacter; species Phytobacter sp. MRY16-398. Next base: position 17,629 of record NZ_AP018758.1, read on the forward strand.
ACAGGCGTTATCAAAGAGGCGATGATTTTTGCCAACGTGATTGGCTGCGATCTTGGACCGAAAATTACACCTATTGGTAGCCTGGCAACGTTGCTCTGGCTGCATGTCCTTTCACAGAAGAACATGACCATCACATGGGGATACTATTTCCGCACCGGGATCGTCATGACTCTGCCTGTGCTGTTTGTAACGCTGGCCGCGCTGGCGCTACGTCTCTCTTTCACTTTGTAATGAGATACTGATATGAGCAACATCACCATTTATCACAACCCAGCCTGCGGCACGTCGCGTAATACGCTGGAGATGATCCGCAACAGCGGTATCGAGCCGACCGTTATTCTTTACCTTGAGACTCCACCTTCACGCGATGAGCTGCTCAAACTCATTGCGGATATGGGCATTTCCGTCCGGGCTTTGCTGCGTAAGAACGTCGAGCCGTATGAGGAACTGGGTCTTGCAGAAGATAAATTTACTGACGACCAGCTCATCGACTTTATGCTACAGCATCCGATTCTGATCAACCGTCCGATCGTAGTGACGCCACTGGGAACTAAACTTTGCCGTCCTTCAGAGGTTGTTCTCGATATCCTTCCAGATGCCCAGAAAGCGGCTTTCACCAAGGAAGACGGTGAAAAAGTCGTTGATGATTCAGGTAAAAGACTGAAATAAAGACGAAGGGGGCATTTGCCCCCTTCATTATTACTTCGCCATTTCTTCCAGCAGGTCAATACCAACCGGCTCTTCGCTCTGTAGCGCTGTTAATGCAATACGCTTTGCATACTGCTCTTCCACATCAGAGATGAGAGGCAGCTCGCGGTTCGCCCTGATCTTCAGGAAAGGCGAAGACGGTTGAGCAGCTGCCAGGCTGTTATTAACGACCCATGCCCACGGCTCGATGCCAGCTCGGCGTAGATCCTGCTGCAGGTTAGCGGCTTCCAGTACAGGTGTCGTTTCGGCAAGCGTCACGATAATCACCTTCGTCTTCTCCGGGTCTGCTGCTTTTTCGCTATCACCTGTCTTCGATGTCAGAAAGCGAGAGAATTCGGCTTCATGCTGTCGCCAGAACACACTCATGCAATTGTTGAATGCCTTTACATCACTCATGTTCGTCCTCAAATTTTGCTCAGATTAACCCGGCTCTCATCTTCCAGAATTTTATAAACAGTGGAACGGGCAATACTGAGCCGGCGGGCAATATCTGTTGCACCAGTTCCCTGCTGATGAAGTGCCAGTACACTATTTCTGTCGATGATGCGCTTTCGGCCAAACCGGATACCTTTCAGCCTGGCCTCCTGCCGTCCTTCGTTCGTACGCTCCAGAATCCTCCTGCGTTCGGCCTGGGCTACAGCTGAAAGAATGGTCACAACCATTTTCCCCATTTCACCGTCGGTGCTGATCCCGTCGTCTATGAATCGGACCGCGACTCCCTGAGCGTCGAATTCTTTTATCAGTTGGATCATATCGGCAGTGTCGCGGCCAAGCCGGTCGAGTTTCTTCACCAGGATGACGTCACCTTCCTCCACCTTCATTCGCAGCAGATCCAGTCCTTTCCTGTCGGTAGAACTGCCGGATGCTTTGTCGGTAAATATGCGACTGGCTTTCACCCCCGCCTCTTTAAGCCCCTTGATCTGAATATCGAGGGACTGCTGGCTTGTTGATACCCGTGCGTAACCAAAAAGTCGCATAAAAATGTATCCTAAATCAAATATCGGACAGTGGGTGTCTGTTATAACAAAAAATCGATTTAATAGACACCTAGACAACACCATTTTAGTGTGTCCGAGAATTTATAATATTTCGGACGGTTGCGAAATTGTTAATTCATGACCATCAGGCAGGGAGGCCGGTATGCCCGTCGATTTTCTGACCACTGAGCAGGAACTGAATTATGGTCGCTATGTTGCAGAACCCAATGACGTGCAGCTGGCGCGCTATTTTCATCTTGATGAGCGGGATCTTGCCTTCATTAACCAGCGGCGGGGAAGGCATAACCGGCTGGGAATTGCGCTTCAGCTCACCACCGCCCGTTTTCTGGGCACCTTTCTGACAGACTTAACCCGGGTTCTGCCAGGTGTTCAGCAATTTGTCGCGGTGCAGCTTAATATTCGCCGTCCGGAAGTCCTTACCCGCTACGCAGAACGGGTTACCACCCTCAGAGAGCATACTGCGCTGATTAAGGAATATTACGGTTACCATGAATTTGGCGATTTCCCCTGGTCTTTCCGCCTGAAGCGCCTGCTGTACACCCGCGCATGGCTCAGTAATGAGCGACCCGGCCTTATGTTTGATTTTGCCACCGCGTGGCTGCTTCAGAATAAGGTCCTGCTGCCCGGAGCAACCACACTTGTACGTCTCGTCAGTGAAATACGCGAACGGGCAAATCAGCGGCTGTGGAAGAAACTGGCCGCGTTGCCGGACAGCTGGCAGACCGCCCGCGTGACGGAGCTTCTGGACATTCCTGAGGGGCAGCGTACTTCACCGCTGGAGCAACTGAAAAAGGGACCGGTCACCGTCAGCGGCCCGGCATTTACCGAAGCGCTGGAGCGGTATATCCGGCTGCGAAACCTGGAATTTTCCCGACTGAATTTTACCGGTCTGCCTGCTATACAACTGCGTAATTTGGCCCGTTACGCAGGCATGGCGTCGGTAAAATATATCGCGCGAATGCCACAGCAGAGAAAACTGGCCGTACTCACAGCATTCGTTAAAGCGCAGGAGACTGCGGCGCTGGATGAGGCCGTTGATGTGCTCGATATGCTGATACTGGATATCACTCGTGCGGCGAAGAAAACGGGGCAGAAAAAACGGCTCAGGACGCTTAAAGATCTTGATCGTGCTGCGCTAATATTGGCGCGGGCATGTTCATTGTTGCTGGATGAACAGGCTGACGATGCTGAACTGAGGGAGACCATATTCAACAGCATACCGAAAAGCAGGCTGGCAGAATCCGTCAGCAAGGTAAATGAGCTGGCCCGGCCTCAGAACAACAATTTCCATGACGAAATGGTGGAGCAGTACGGGCGGGTAAAGCGCTTTCTTCCGGCGGTATTGCGCGACCTGCATTTCCAGGCAGCGCCAGCCGGAGAACATACGTTGTCCGCCATTCATTATCTGACCGAACTGAACGGCTCGAAAAAGCGCATCCTGGACAATGCGCCTGAACATATTATTACCGGCCCCTGGAAACGCCTGGTATACGATGCGGAGGGCCGGATACAGCGTGCCGGTTACTCGCTTTGTCTGCTGGAGCGCCTTCAGGATGCACTACGTCGAAGGGACATCTGGCTCGAAAACAGCGATCGCTGGGGAAATCCCCGCGAGAAGCTGTTGCAGGGGGAAGAATGGCAGGCTCAGCGGGTCCCCGTTTGCCGGGCGCTGGGACATCCCACTGATGGACATAAAGGCGTGCAACAGTTGGCGGTCCAGCTAGATGAAACCTGGAAAACCGTCGCATCCCGCTTTGAAGGAAATGCGGAGGTTCATATTTGCCATGACGGTAAACATCCTTCCCTGACTATCAGCAGCCTGGAGAAACTGGAGGAGCCAACATCGTTGCATCGTCTCAACAGTCGGGTAAGGCTGCTACTCCCGCCAGTAGATTTGACGGAACTGTTGCTTGAAATAGATGCCAGAACGGGATTTACACGTGAGTTTACGCATGTCAGTGAATCCGGGGCCCGGGCACAGGATCTGCACATCAGCCTGTGCGCGGTCCTGATGGCAGAGGCCTGCAATATCGGGCTGGAACCGCTGATAAAGCACAATATACCGGCGCTGACGCGCCACCGGCTTAGCTGGGTAAAACAGAATTACCTCCGGGCAGAAACGCTGGTCAGCGCCAATGCCCGCCTGGTTGATTTTCAGTCCACACTGGAGCTTGCTGGCCGCTGGGGTGGTGGCGAAGTGGCTTCAGCTGATGGCATGCGCTTTGTCACGCCGGTGAAAACCGTCAATTCAGGACCTAACAGAAAATATTTTGGTTCCGGACGTGGCATCACCTGGTACAACTTCGTCTCTGATCAGTACTCTGGATTCCACGGCATCGTTGTCCCCGGCACATTACGAGATTCCATTTTTGTGCTGGAAGGCCTTCTGGAGCAGCAGACAGGGCTGAATCCGGTTGAGATCATGACAGACACAGCCGGTACCAGCGACATTATTTTTGGCCTCTTCTGGCTGCTGGGATACCAGTTTTCCCCCCGGCTTGCCGATGCCGGTGAAGCGGTATTCTGGCGAGTGGATAAATCGGCAAATTACGGTGCACTGGACGAACTGGCACGTGGTTGTGCCGATCTGTCGAAAGCCGAGGATCAGTGGGATGAGATGATGCGAACCGCCGGTTCGCTGAAACTGGGCACCATTCATGCTTCAGAACTCATTCGCTCTTTGCTGAAAAGCTCGCGCCCATCAGGGCTGGCACAGGCGATCATGGAAGTGGGGCGCGTCAACAAGACGCTGTACCTTCTTAATTATATTGATGATGAGGATTATCGTCGGCGGATCCTGACGCAGCTAAACCGGGGGGAAGGCCGCCATGCTGTGGCGAGGGCGATCTGCTACGGGCAGCGCGGTGAGATCAGAAAGCGCTATCGTGAAGGTCAGGAAGATCAGCTGGGGGCACTGGGCCTGGTCACTAACGCAGTGGTGCTGTGGAACACACTTTATATGCAGGAAGCCCTGAGCTGGATACGCAGTAATGGAGAAGAAATCGGGGTTGAAGATATCGCCCGGTTGTCCCCACTGATGCACGGGCATATCAATATGCTGGGGCATTATACGTTTACGCTACCGGAGGATATTTTGAAGGGGGAACTGAGAGAACTAAATTTCAATTTAAACAATGAATTAACTTCTTAGCGTACGTTTTCGTTCCATTGGCTCTCAAACCCCAATACCGGCCATCCAGGCGGTGTTATGTCAACGCACGCTAACTCTGCGCGCGATGCCTTTAACCGTATTGGGCTGCTTATCAAGGCGACCCCTATCGGCCGTATGCTCGATATGAGCGATATTATGCGAATGCTCTACTCCACCATTGACGTTGTGGTGCATATGGAAAAGCGGAAAATCAAAGAAATTTATTTTGACCCTGAATATAAAATGCAGTGTGTGAACGGGAGCCTGTAATGAAAAACTTAGCAACCTGGCTTCTGGCCGCAGCATTTACGACAGCCGCCCTGCCCGCCTTTGCGGTGGAACCATCCGTTCAGGTTGGCTACTCGCCTGAAGGAAGCGCCCGCGTTCTCGTCCTGAGCGCCATTGACTCCGCAAAAACCTCGATACGGATGATGGCTTATTCTTTTACCGCCCCGGATATTATGAAGGCGCTGGTAGCAGCCAAAAAACGGGGAGTTGATGTGAAAATCGTAATTGATGAAAGGGGCAATACGGGGCGCGCCAGCATTGCGGCCATGAACTACATAGCGAACAGCGGCATCCCTTTGCGTACTGACAGTGATTTCCCTATCCAGCATGACAAGGTGATCATCGTGGATAATGTGACCGTTGAAACTGGCAGCTTTAATTTCACCAAAGCGGCCGAAACGAAAAACTCGGAGAATGCGGTGGTGATCTGGAACATGCCTAAGCTCGCTGAATCATTCCTCGAACACTGGCAAGACCGCTGGAATCGGGGGAGAGACTACCGTTCCAGCTACTGAATACTGACCGCCGAAAGGCGGTTTTTTTTGTTCAAAGAAACTGATCTCAGTATCGCGCACGGGGCAGCTGGCCAACGTCGCCGGCATCGCGCCGGCAAAAATCGAAAAACAGAAATATCAGCAAGATAGCTTAAACAGGTGTCGGGAAATTTCGTTGAGATATTTTGAAGGAATCACAGTGTAAGCAGGCGGCCTATTTCAAAAAAGGCGGCTGTACGGTAGTCACTGACTCTCTCGCAGATCTTCCCGCTCATGTACCAGTAATACCCGTCAGTGCTGACAATATCGAGCAAATACCGCATATCATAAACCGTATCGGGTATTACCTCACCCTCACCGGCCAGAACGCCGCTGGCAATAGAATGGTTCCCTCCTCGTACAAAGCCTATCCGCCAGGGCAACCACAAAGTAACGCGGTGGTTAATATCCTGTACCCACGGATTGCCCTTAGCGCTGCCTATATCGGCTAAAGCACTCCGGTAGCTTGATTCATCCCACGGCCACGGCAGGATCTTGGCCGTCGCAAGCGCCAGGGGAAAATCTTCAGCTGCAAGCCTGAGTGATTTCATGTGCGTGTAATCCATCGCCCAGATGATTTTTGTGAAGAAGAACTCGCGCTCGTTCATGTCCGGGCGCGCGTCCTGGCCCTCCGTGCCAACGGCCAGCAAGGGGTCGTCTCAGAATTCGGAAAATAAAGCACGCTAGCGGTTGATCTGTCAGGTTGAAGCCTGAGAGGCCGAGCGCAGATCGTCAGAAAAGGCGAAAAACGATCCTAATCTGACGCAACATAGGTGGGGTGCCTGACGCCCGGTTGAGGCGTACTTCAACTGGACACCATTCCAGAAAGACCAAGCATGGCATGGCCTGCCGCTGTCTTACCGTGCTTTATTTCCCGTTTTCTCTATCGACCCCTATCTCATCTGCGCAAGGCAGAACGTGAAGACGGCCGCCCTGGACCTCGCCCGCGAGCGCCAGGCGCACGAGGCCGGCGCGCGGACCCGCGCCACGGCCCACGAGCGGACGCCGCAGCAGGAGCGCCAGAAGGCCGCCAGAGAGGCCGAGCGCGGCCGTGAGGCTGACGCTAGGGCAGGGCATGAAAAAGCCCGTAGCGGGCTGCTACGGGCGTCTGACGCGGTGGAAAGGGGGAGGGGATGTTGTCTACATGGCTCTGCTGTAGTGAGTGGGTTGCGCTCCGGCAGCGGTCCTGATCAATCGTCACCCTTTCTCGGTCCTTCAACGTTCCTGACAACGAGCCTCCTTTTCGCCAATCCATCGACAATCACCGCGAGTCCCTGCTCGAACGCTGCGTCCGGACCGGCTTCGTCGAAGGCGTCTATCGCGGCCCGCAACAGCGGCGAGAGCGGAGCCTGTTCAACGGTGCCGCCGCGCTCGCCGGCATCGCTGTCGCCGGCCTGCTCCTCAAGCACGGCCCCAACAGTGAAGTAGCTGATTGTCATCAGCGCATTGACGGCGTCCCCGGCCGAAAAACCCGCCTCGCAGAGGAAGCGAAGCTGCGCGTCGGCCGTTTCCATCTGCGGTGCGCCCGGTCGCGTGCCGGCATGGATGCGCGCGCCATCGCGGTAGGCGAGCAGCGCCTGCCTGAAGCTGCGGGCATTCCCGATCAGAAATGAGCGCCAGTCGTCGTCGGCTCTCGGCACCGAATGCGTATGATTCTCCGCCAGCATGGCTTCGGCCAGTGCGTCGAGCAGCGCCCGCTTGTTCCTGAAGTGCCAGTAAAGCGCCGGCTGCTGAACCCCCAACCGTTCCGCCAGTTTGCGTGTCGTCAGACCGTCTACGCCGACCTCGTTCAACAGGTCCAGGGCGGCACGGATCACTGTATTCGGCTGCAACTTTGTCATGCTTGACACTTTATCACTGATAAACATAATATGTCCACCAACTTATCAGTGATAAAGAATCCGCGCGTTCAATCGGACCAGCGGAGGCTGGTCCGGAGGCCAGACGTGAAACCCAACAGACCCCTGATCGTAATTCTGAGCACTGTCGCGCTCGACGCTGTCGGCATCGGCCTGATTATGCCGGTGCTGCCGGGCCTCCTGCGCGATCTGGTTCACTCGAACGACGTCACCGCCCACTATGGCATTCTGCTGGCGCTGTATGCGTTGGTGCAATTTGCCTGCGCACCTGTGCTGGGCGCGCTGTCGGATCGTTTCGGGCGGCGGCCAATCTTGCTCGTCTCGCTGGCCGGCGCCACTGTCGACTACGCCATCATGGCGACAGTGCCTTTCCTTTGGGTTCTCTATATCGGGCGGATCGTGGCCGGCATCACCGGGGCGACTGGGGCGGTAGCCGGCGCTTATATTGCCGATATCACTGATGGCGATGAGCGCGCGCGGCACTTCGGCTTCATGAGCGCCTGTTTCGGGTTCGGGATGGTCGCGGGACCTGTGCTCGGTGGGCTGATGGGCGGTTTCTCCCCCCACGCTCCGTTCTTCGCCGCGGCAGCCTTGAACGGCCTCAATTTCCTGACGGGCTGTTTCCTTTTGCCGGAGTCGCACAAAGGCGAACGCCGGCCGTTACGCCGGGAGGCTCTCAACCCGCTCGCTTCGTTCCGGTGGGCCCGGGGCATGACCGTCGTCGCCGCCCTGATGGCGGTCTTCTTCATCATGCAACTTGTCGGACAGGTGCCGGCCGCGCTTTGGGTCATTTTCGGCGAGGATCGCTTTCACTGGGACGCGACCACGATCGGCATTTCGCTTGCCGCATTTGGCATTCTGCATTCACTCGCCCAGGCAATGATCACCGCCCCTGTAGCCGCCCGGCTCGGCGAAAGGCGGGCACTCATGCTCGGAATGATTGCCGACGGCACAGGCTACATCCTGCTTGCCTTCGCGACACGGGGATGGATGGCGTTCCCGATCATGGTCCTGCTTGCTTCGGGTGGCATCGGAATGCCGGCGCTGCAAGCAATGTTGTCCAGGCAGGTGGATGAGGAACGTCAGGGGCAGCTGCAAGGCTCACTGGCGGCGCTCACCAGCCTGACCTCGATCGTCGGACCCCTCCTCTTCACGGCGATCTATGCGGCTTCTATAACAACGTGGAACGGGTGGGCATGGATTGCAGGCGCTGCCCTCTACTTGCTCTGCCTGCCGGCGCTGCGTCGCGGGCTTTGGAGCGGCGCAGGGCAACGAGCCGATCGCTGATCGTGGAAACGATAGGCCTATGCCATGCGGGTCAAGGCGACTTCCGGCAAGCTATACGCGCCCTAGGAGTGCGGTTGGAACGTTGGCCCAGCCAGATACTCCCGATCACGAGCAGGACGCCGATGATTTGAAGCGCACTCAGCGTCTGATCCAAGAACAACCATCCTAGCAACACGGCGGTCCCCGGGCTGAGAAAGCCCAGTAAGGAAACAACTGTAGGTTCGAGTCGCGAGATCCCCCGGAACCAAAGGAAGTAGGTTAAACCCGCTCCGATCAGGCCGAGCCACGCCAGGCCGAGAACATTGGTTCCTGTAGGCATCGGGATTGGCGGATCAAACACTAAAGCTACTGGAACGAGCAGAAGTCCTCCGGCCGCCAGTTGCCAGGCGGTAAAGGTGAGCAGAGGCACGGGAGGTTGCCACTTGCGGGTCAGCACGGTTCCGAACGCCATGGAAACCGCCCCCGCCAGGCCCGCTGCGACGCCGACAGGATCTAGCGCTGCGTTTGGTGTCAACACCAACAGCGCCACGCCCGCAGTTCCGCAAATAGCCCCCAGGACCGCCATCAATCGTATCGGGCTACCTAGCAGAGCGGCAGAGATGAACACGACCATCAGCGGCTGCACAGCGCCTACCGTCGCCGCGACCCCGCCCGGCAGGCGGTAGACCGAAAGGGGTCGATAGAGAAAACGGGAAATAAAGCACGGTAAGACAGCGGCAGGCCATGCCATGCTTGGTCTTTCTGGAATGGTGTCCAGTTGAAGTACGCCTCAACCGGGCGTCAGGCACCCCACCTATGTTGCGTCAGATTAGGATCGTTTTTCGCCTTTTCTGACGATCTGCGCTCGGCCTCTCAGGCTTCAACCTGACAGATCAACCGCTAGCGTGCTTTATTTTCCGAATTCTGAGACGACCCCAGCAAGTAATCGGCCTGAATTGGCAGTATCAGCGCGCGTAGTAAGTCATGGATCGCCGGTTGCGGCAGTCTGCGCGCCAGATTAATTACCCGGTCGAACTTCAGTTTATCCTGCTTGCGCTTGTCGGTCTGCTCCATCAGATTTCATGGCCCCCTTCTTCATGCTCATGCTCATGCTCATGGGTGTGTTCTTTTCCGGTATGGCTCTGTTCCGCCTGAGACGTCTGCGGCATGGCGTAATCGTCGTAAATGCTGCTGTCAAAGTCGTAGTCTGATGCTTCGGCATAATGCTCGTAATCGGCATACTCCTGCGCGCTCCACTGCTGATCGTCGGCAGCAGCATAATCATGGGCCAGTTCTGCATCATTTTGCTGTGCTTCATGACGCCGCAGGCCAACGGAATCATCCATAGGGTTCTGCTTAAGATGAAAGGCGTCCTCTGCGTTGCTCACCGGCTGATAATCAGTGCCGGTTGTCATGTTATGTTCATCGGGTTTCTGGTTAAACGCCATGCTTTCCCCCGTGGCTTCTGGCAGACCTTTTTCAGCTGATCGGGTTTCTAAACTGGTATCGCGGCCAATATCCTTAAACCTGGCCTCAAGCCCAAAGAAACGGTCAATTTCTGCGGCCGTGGTTTTCGGGCTGTCGCGGCTCACGCTCGATGCCAAAGATTTTTTATCGTCGGTAAAAATTTCCACCTCATGACGCGCACGCGAAATACCAACATAAAAAACGTCCTTAGAAGTGGTAAGCGATTTGGTATCTATGTTGAACAACACGCGATCACAGGTAAGCCCCTGGGATTTGTGGACGGTGGTTGCATAAGCATAGGAAAGATAAGAAGCCTGTTTTTTGTCCAGCTCAACCGTGCGCCCTTTTTTGTCCTCAAGCGTCAGTTTTTCACCCTCCACGGTTTTCACCGTGAAGCGGTCGCCGTTGGCAACGTCCAGCGTTTTATCGTTACGCGTTACCATAACCTTATCGCCCGGCGCCAGTTCGGCGCTGACTGCCTGGTATACAGACAGCTTGGTGTGTGTACGCGGGCTGAAAGCGATCTGCTCACCGCTGCTGCTTTCAACCGTCAATTTGTTGCCCGGCCCGGTATCAAGAACCTGGTAAGACTCGCCCCGCTTCATACCATTTTTGTAATCCTGTTCGGGGATAATGATTTGCCCTTTACTGAAATAACGGCTGTCGCGGCGTTCCGCCTGTGTCGAATCCACGCGGTCAAGTAGCGTGAACGTTTCGCCGGTTCCGGCAAGCCCCAGATTGCCCCGGATGTAGTCATTGAGGGTTTTGCGTGAGGCGTTCGTACCAGAGATTATCAGGGTGGCATCCTGTTGTTCTGAGGACAGAGACAGGTAGCGATCGGCTAGTTGAGAGAGTCGGGGCGCTTCTTCCTTCAGTTCGTTCACGCCGGTGATATTTTTCAGGGCGCGCGCGGCATTACCTTCAGCGGCATACTTAACCGCCTCAAGCAAAACTTCATTCTTCTGTCGCTGAATGTCTTTCATGTAGCTGGTCTGCATACCTGCTTTAATCAGCTGCTCAAAAGGCTTACCGGCTTCTACCGCTTTCGTCTGTGACGTATCCCCCAGGAATACCGCGCGAGCGTTATGCTTCTCGATCACCTCCATCAGCTGTTTCATCTGTCGGGCGGGTATAACCCCGGCTTCATCAATGAATACGACTGATTTTTCATCCAGCTTTTTATCCTTCGCTTTGAGGAAAGCGGCAACGGTGCGGGCCGGTAATCCATCATCTTCAAGCGCTTTTTTCTGTGTCCCATAGGGGGCCAGCGCCGTGACCTTCAGCCCTTGTGACTCCAGCAGCTCTTTAGCGGCCATCGTCATATAGCTTTTACCGGTACCGGCGTAACCATGTGCGGCCACAAACCGATCTTTGCTCGTCACAATTTCTGTAACCGCGCGCATCTGCTCCTTCTTGAGGGTTTTCCCGGCAAGCAGCTGGCCTGCAATCTCTGCGGTCAGCTGTCGCGGCATCTGCCCCCGGCCGCGTGATTCGATAGTCAGAATGGAACGCTCAAGGCGAATACCCTCCACGGTAGTGACGCGGTGGCTGGTCTTTTTAAGCCTGCCGTTTTTAATACCATCATCTACCGCAAAACGGGCTTTATCCGCACGCATCCCGCTATTCGTCAGCGAGTCGATCCACTCTTTGCGCGTCAGAGTTTCGGCCATAACTGAAGCACCGACCTTCAGAGTTGATTGATACCGGGCTTCGCCCTCGATGATGGCGCCCTTCTGTACCGCCTTCAGGTACGCTTTTTCAACATCGGCTATTGTGGCATGGCCCAGCACCTGCTTATTAGCGATTTGAATCAGCTTCTGGCGTTCAAAGCTGGCATCGCGCTCTGACAGCGACTTAACTGCAAACTGGATAGCCCGGTCAGCTTTAACCTCCGGGCTGGTAAAATCCGGGGCCATGTTGCGCGCTATATCAGCCTCCAGAGGTTTACCGTGTCCCTGCCATTCACGGTTATCAAAATCAATGCCGAGCGTTTTGGCGCGGCTGGCCCATTCCTGGTGAATTTCTTCACGGGAATGCTCTGTTTTCTTTTCACGCGTAGCCATCGAGACGCGGCTTTTCGTCTGAGCATCGGCGGTTTCCCGCGTCAGCCCCATTGCAGCGAGTCCCTTTTCAATTTGCTCCGACCGGCGGGAAAAAGCGCGAATCTGTTCATCTGAAAAATGGGCCATATCGAACGTGTTATTTTTGCTGTTGTAACGCAGCTCATAACCGGCTTTGGTCAACTCCAACGCCAGCTCCTGTTTGTAAACATCGCCCAGGTGCATTTTATTACGCATCAGCTCATCATTTTTGAGCGCGCGCCACTGGCCGTCCTCGCGCTGGGTCATGTTCATGACAAAAGCGTGTGTGTGCAAATCAGGATCTAGCGCCCTGGACGTTTCGTGGCGGAAAGTAGCGACGACAAGGTTATTGGTATTCTGGGTTACTGATTTCCCCTGGCGAGTCGTCCGGGCCTGCGCGAGTTTTTCAGCTTCACGCACAGCAGCGGCAACAGCTTTTTCATGAGCCTCGATAATGGTTTTATCGCCGTGTATCAGCGCCTGCATGGATACCCCTTTAGGCGCTGAAAACGTCAGGTCGTAGCCCAGACGCTCTTTTTTGGCATCACCCACGTGTCGCTGCATATGCGTGAAGGTATCTATCTCACCGACAAGCAGCTCTTTAAACCGGGCTGATTCAACGTCCCCGGATAAGCCGAGGGCTTCAGCTCCGGTTCCCTGCCAGGACGTGAATGATGAATCCTTACTGTAGTAATCATCCTTTGCATCAGAGTAGTAGCCCACAACGCTAGTGACGTTCTGGCGGGTAATCGTGGTTATATCAAGCATCAGATATCCCTCAGTTCAATGCCAGGAACAGGGTTTTTGCGATGGTATTTAACGTGTTTAGCCTTGAACTTAGCGACGGGCATATCACCAGGCAACGCCAGATAGCCGGTGAGGTTTGGCAACATTGATATTTCGGTAGGCGTTACGGCACGAACAACTTTAACGTCGCGGCGTTTACGGACAATCCAGGGCTTCTGAGGATCGGATTCTTTACGCTCAACTTCGCCTTCTATCTCACCGAGTGAGCGCGACATTTGATCCAACGTTTCATCACCGAGACGGCTGCCGCCCAGCACGATGTTAGAACGCATGTTAGCCAGAATTGTCTGAGCCATATCCCGACCATAAACCTTAACCAGCTGAGAATAGGTTTGATAGCCAGCATAAACACACAGACCGCTTTTACGCCCTTTGGTCAGTGCATCGTTGAGGTTTGGCAGAAACTGGAGTGATTCCAGCTCGTCAATAAATACATTAATGCGGCTTTCTTTTTCACCCATACCCAGCACGATAGAAAAAATCGAATCCAGCCAGCAGGAAATTAGCGGATTAAGTGACCTTTTCATTTCTTCCTGCCAGGTGATAAACAAGGTTCCCGGCTTTCCATCATCAAGCCAGTCACGCAGGGAAAAATTACCTTCCGGCATTTTCAAATGTGGGGCAAGATTCTTACTGAGAACAAATCGCGCGCTTCCAACTGCTTTTTCAGACCCGGAAAAAATAGCTTCGGCAGGCGTCCCCATTAAAAATTCTTTTAATTTTTTCTGGTCAACGTTACAGGCCCAGTGAATAACTTCTTCCATAGTTACTGTGCTGTATAGGCTGTGAAGTTTTTTCGAAACTTCACTAAAAATAAGACGGCCATAGCCGAACCATTCTTCAGTAGCCATATCAGGGCTTTCCTGAACAATAGAGTTCACTAAGCGCTCGTAATCATATGAACGGCGAATTTCATTGAAAAACACCCAGCCTTCAGTGCGTTTATCATAGGCGTTTAAAATAACATCGCCGGGACGATAGAAATTCTTTAAGAACCCCCCATTTGGATCTAAAGCAATATTTTTGCCGCCTCTAATGATGCTCTTAAATAACAGTTCATTGAAAATTGTGGTTTTACCAGTACCGGTTGTACCGGCAATCGAAAAATGCAAGTTCTCAGCGTATGTAGGTATGGGGATATTAGCCACGGTTAACTGGTTGACACCTCTTTCGCGTGTTTTATCAGCGAGTGTTCTGGCGCTAACAAGCTCTGTACCACGATAAATCTTTTTGAATCTTTCGCCTTTAAACACGCGTGATTTATCATAAATGATAAAAGCGATCAGACCGCCAACACCAATAAACCAGCCAGCAATTAAAGCTGACCATAAAGGCCATAGCGAAAAAGTATTCTTAACCAGATACGGAATCAGGTATTTAGCCGTGGATGGATCAATACCGTAGGTAAATTTTGCAACTAGAAACCATACCATCACTGGAGGCAAAGTAATTGCAAATAAAAATGCTAAGCCTCTTTCTCTATCGTCCATTTCAGCGCTCCTTTTTTGGTTCCCAGACTTTGTAGCCGTTACGTTCAACCTCTGCTTTTGCCGCTTTGGTTTTGCCCGGTTCTGCTATCGAGCGCAGGAGGATTAGCGTTTCAATAGCGAGTGATTCATGCAACATCATCTGTCCTGCCGGTGGGAATTTTACGCCAGATAGCGTTTCGGTTATTGCCTTCAGCTCATCGCGCAGTGGGCCAAAATCCGCATCTGAAGCACGGTCAAAAAGATAATCCAGTTTGCGATTTACGTCGCTCAGCCGGTCGGCAACTATTTTCAACCCGGACTCCCGATCACCTGGGCCAGCTTCAATGCAGCGCCGCAGATAATCTGACCGATTACCTCCTGAAACCAGGTCTATATAGGCCAAAAGTTCATCTGATACTTTTGCGGTTATTATTGGCATTCAGTCCTCACATTGTGCATTTTTTAAACAAAAAATTGGGATCTAACAAGCTGAAATCTTAGTATTACCAAAGTAATAAAGCAAACTCATTATAAAACAATGAGTTATTGGGTGTTTTTAATACCTAATTATTACCGAATATTGTTGCTATTTATTTTTTTATCTTTTAAATCAGTATGATAGCGTGATTTATCGCGCTGCGTTAGGTGTATAGCAGGTTAAGGGATAAAAAATCATCTTTTTTGGTAGGGGCGATCTACGTAGGTTAAGGACTAACTGGCTAAAAAGCGTTCAATATTCCGTATTCATGCTTGCATGAATACCAGTACAACAAAAGTACATCAAAATTACATCAAAATTACATCACTTGAAGGTTGACAGTACAACAAAATTACATCATTCTTTGGTCATGAGGTAGCCAGTACAACAAAAGTACATCAAAAGTACATCAAAATTACATCAAAATTACATCATTCTAAATGAGGGTACTATGAAGCCCAAAAGTATCAGGGCGGCACTTCAGTTGATGTTGCCGGAAATAGAAGAAATGCTGTCACTGGGAGTTTCCAGGGAGGAAATTTATAAGGCAGTTTCTGAACGCTTCGGCCTGGAAGGTGTGAACGTTCGTAGCTTTGATACGTCCCTATATAGAGCGCGGCAAATCCGGAAAAATGGAATGCACAATACACATGAAAGGATGCCGAACAATGATGATAGTGTATTGCACAATACACAAAAAGGAGGTAGCGAGAAAGGTGCAGAGGAAAGTGTATTGCACAATACACAAACGCCGCCTGAGCCTGAACCGCAAGGAAGTGAAAAAAAAGAAAGTCCCGGCATTATTGATAAAGAGTTCTTCAATAAAATCAGTGAAGATTTCGACCCTAAGATGTTCAATAAAAAATTCTGAGGTGATTTATGAAAGTAGCGGTAATTAATTACAGTGGCAGCGTTGGTAAAACCTTAATTTCATCCTACCTGTTAGCCCCGCGTCTGACTGGAGCAAAATTCTATGCGGTTGAAACTATCAACCAGTCTGCTTCCGATCTGGGGATTGAGAATGTTTCCATTTTTAAAGGTGATGACTTTTCACGGTTGATTGAAGATATTGTTTTTGAAGATGCCGGGATTATTGATATTGGTGCGTCAAACGTAGAAGCGTTCCTGATGGCAATGTCCCGCTTTGACAGTGGCGCGAATGAATTTGATAAGTATGTAATCCCGGTTACGCCTGATAATAAGGCCATTGATGAAAGCCTGAAAACAGCACATACGTTAAGTAAGGCAGGTGTAAGCAGCGATAAAATCATCTTTGTTCCAAACCGCATTAGTCCAGATAGTGAAGTAGAGGATGTACTGGCGCCGGTATTTGAATTTGTCAAACGAACGAAAGTTGGCAAAATCAGCAAGAAATCTGTTATTTATAACAGTGAAGTTTTCGAATATCTCGCGTATCACCGTATCTCATTCGAAGCATTGACCGCTGAAGATCCAGAAGAATTTAAAGCCCGCGCTAAACAAACAACGGATGCTGACGAGCGCAAAAAACTGGCCCGCCGTTATACCTACATGAAACAGGCAATTCCTGTTAAAGCTAATCTCGATAAAGCATATGCGGCTTTAATGGGAGAATAAAATGGAAAAGCAGCCAGATAAATTTGAAGTTCTGATGGATTGGTTTTTAGGTGACGCGAAGGAAATCACCGCAAGTCAGAAAGAAATGACTGAGATACTTTCTGCGCTTTCGGAAAAGCTGGCAAAAGACACCGAAAGTTTAGGAGAGACGGCAGACTCTCTTAAACGGACTTTAGTAGAAAACCAGCGTTCAATTAGCCTGGCAATTAGTGATGATGCTAAGGCGCGTGAGGAATTTCTGACGAAGTTCCGCCGCGCGCAGGCGTCCAGAGCTGAGACGTTAACCCGTCAGATCCTTTTTATTACAGCTGGCTGCACTATTGTGGGCGCCGCCGTGGGTGCCGCGATAGCCATAATTCTACTGAGATAATGTAAACCGGGCATGTCCCGGTTTTTTTTCAAGCGAAGCGCGGAGGCCGCAGGCCGGAGGCATTAGTGGCCGCCGCCCGAAGGGGCGAGACGCGTAGCGGCTCGATGCGCAGCACGGCAGAACGGCCCCGCAGGGGTAATGCCCGGTTTAATTCAACGTGACAGTCACGTGGAGGAAAAATATGAATGACCGACAGCGTGAACAAGCCCGTATTCGCCAGGCCCGGCGCCGCGCGCGACTCAAAGAGGAAGGCGCTAGCGTGACAGTCACGCTAACAAAACAGGAAGAAGCAATGTTACAGGAGCTTTGCCGGGTTCGTCGTCCAGGACGAACAGCCTATTCCACGAATGAGTTTTTCCAACTGCTGCTGATCCGAAACTGGCAACAGTGGCAGGAGCAAAAGGCGCAGCTGGGGAAATGCCAGGCTTGCGGAAAGCTGAAAGCGGAGGGAGGTTGCGGCGGCGAACGGCAGAGCGAAACCTTTAACTGCTGGCTAGCCGTCGAAGCAAACGAGCTTAATGTGTAGTGTATTGTGCTATACAGAAATTGCCAAAAGCAGCGCGGAGTAATAACTGAAACGGCCGCGCAGCGGAAAGAAAAAAGCCCGGTCAATCCGGGTTTTTTTCTTTCGGCGGCTCAGTAATCGTCTAGATCTCCGCAGCCCAGCGGGCAACAATTACGCTCAATACCGTGGCTGCAATAATCGTTTTCCCGATCCTGCCGGATTTCTTCCGCGATCTCGTCTTGGGTCAGATAGTCAAATTCACGCCGCGCTACCGCGATCAGTTCTTCCCGATACTCGGCCGGAACGCCAGCAAGATAGCCGTCAATAACCGCGCTCAGGCGGCGCTGATACAGTTCATAAATCAGGCCGCAGCGGGGCTGCTGTTCGCGCGCAAAACTCTCACACTGGCGACGAAAATCTTCAAGAGTCTGCTCAAGGGTTTGTGTGGTCATGTCGTTTGTCCTCGATCTTTCTGTTAAAGACCCGGCTTGGCCGGGTCGTCAGTGCTATTTAGTTTGTTGCAGCAGCTGGTCTAATTTTGCCGCCAGTGCATACGTCGATGTGAAAGCGCCTTGCAGGCGCTGATTAGGCAGCTGGTTGAACGCTTCGAGGCAGGCGCGCAGCAATAATTCTTTCTGAGATTCGACTTCTTTTTTCAGCTGGGAAGGGGTGGTAACAGTGGTCATGCTTACTCCTTAGTGATCCGATACCGGCAATTTTTCGGGTGGCGGTATTGCCTCCCGATGATTTAATTATCGGTGATTACGCCTTTAAAGTCAATACAAGTACGGAATTTATTTACATGTTTTTATGCCCGTCAGGGCATGGAAGGCGACCGCGCCGGACTCCACCGGACACCGGCCGCAAATCGCCGGAAACTGCGGGACTGACCGGAGCAACAGGCCAACCCCCCTTCCTGCTAAGCCATAACCCAGCCCGCCGCCACGCAGCTGCCGCACGTCCCCCACGGGGGTGCGCAGTGGGCGCCGCGCGCCTGCGCGCGGGTACAGCGGCCCGCCTGCGGGTCGCGGCGCCGTACTGCGAGTTAGCGGCCGCCGCGCGGCCGGTTACGGGGGACACCGCACCGTCACGGCCAGCGCCCCGCTGAGCTGCACAATCCACGGATAACACAATAGCGCACTGGCAAAGGATGCCGACGCCTGAAGGGCGTTGGCACCCCGAAGGGGCGGGGCGAGACGGGAACCGGCTCGATGCGCAGCACAGCAGAGCGGCCCCGAAGGGGTAACGCCCTGTGTGGCATCAGGATTTAGCGCAATGGCAGAACATGAGCTGGAGAGATCACCGGCAAGCAGCAGCAAAGGGGCGGCGCAGCCGCCCAGATGGCTGTTTGCCGATACCGGCGATTAATTAGAGCGGTGTTTAATATCCCCCGCGTGGCGGGGGACTAGGTTTCAGCAAGTCATGTTAAATACGTGTCCGTCATGTAAACTGAAATCCCCAATAAACAGATCCCGCGCATAGGCTACGATGTCAAAATATCGGGCTACGGATTCAGGAATTTCATTCAGTAGACCGCTATCATTCAGGTATTCCTCTGCAAAAGTTTCTTCGTCCTTAGCTTCGCCCATATAGGCATCTCTAAACAGGTCGAAATCAGTGCTATTAAACAGATCAACAAAGGCCACAAACGCCGCTTCGTTTCCTTCCTCGCGGGCTTGTTTAAAGCCGTTAATAAAATCCCAGTTGATATGGCACTCTGACGCCATATCAGACGGAATACCCTCCCAATCCTGGAACATAAATTCTGGATCAGCCTCATTTGCGTGTAACTCGCGGCAGCGCTCGTAAAACTCCTCTGAGCTATCAAAATCGGTCAGATCGAGCCAGGCTCCCGCAATGCTTCCGCAGTTGTATTTATGGTAAGTGCCAACATAAACAGAAGGGGTCGTAATATCAGTCATGGTGTACTCCTTAAAGCGCCGATACCGGCAATTTTTCGGGCGGCGGTATTGCCTCCCGATGATTTAATTATCGGTGATTACGCCTTTAAAGTCAATACAAGTACGGAATTTATTTACATGTTTTTATGCCCGTCAGGGCATGGAAGGCGACCGCGCCGGACTCCACCGGACACCGGCCGCAAATCGCCGGAAACTGCGGGACTGACCGGAGCAACAGGCCAACCCCCCTTCCTGCTAAGCCATAACCCAGCCCGCCGCCACGCAGCTGCCGCACGTCCCCCACGGGGGTGCGCAGTGGGCGCCGCGCGCCTGCGCGCGGGTACGGCGGCCCGCCTGCGGGTCGCGGCGCCGTACTGCGAGTTAGCGGCCGCCGCGCGGCCGGTTACGGGGGACACCGCACCGTCACGGCCAGCGCCCCGCTGAGCTGCACAATCCACGGATAACACAATAGCGCACTGGCAAAGGATGCCGACGCCTGAAGGGCGTTGGCACCCCGAAGGGGCGGGGCGGCCGCTTGCGGCCGGGCGAGTCCGGCGCAGGGTGTGGCCTGCCAAGCGGAGCGCGGAGGCCGAAGGCCGGAGGCGTTAGCGGCCGCTGCCCGCGTAAGCGGGGCGAGACGGGAACCGGCTCGATGCGCAGCACAGCAGAGCGGCCCCGAAGGGGTAACGCCCTGTGTGGCATCAGGATTTAGCACAATGTCAGAACATAAACTGGAGAGATCACCGGCAAGCAGCTGCAAAGGGGCGGCACAGCCGCCCCGATGGCTGTTACTTGTCTTTGTCGCGTAGCACTTTGATTAGGCCGGTTACGGCCGTAATCAGAGCGGCCAGCGAGGTGATGATTTGCGGTAGGTTTTCGAGGATGGTAGAGGTCATATAGCACCTGTAGAGAAGTTGGCGGGGTGTCGTTTCCGACGGCCGCACTGTAACCGGGCGAATAAGGCAGGTTGTCAACAGCTTGAGCGAAGCGTCTGTTGACAACCTGCCGCGCCCGGTTTCACTGCGGTCATAGGCGGAACGACCCACGCCAACGGAACGGCTTTATGACCGGGCAGCTGAGATACCGGCGAACCTGGCTGGCGGCTGACGCCAGCCGCCAAGCGCCAGCGCGGAGGGCGAAGCCCGGAGGCCAAGCGGAGCGCGGAGGCCGAAGGCCGGAGGCGTTAGCGGCCGCTGCCCGCGTAAGCGGGGCGAGACGGGAACCGGCTCGATGCGCAGCACAGCAGAGCGGCCCCGAAGGGGTAACGCCCGGAGTCTGCCGCTGTTTATCTCTCGTTCCATCTGAAATCGGCGGTAAGGCCATTAAAAGGGTCAGTTTATCAGGGGGGCGTTAGCCCCCCATGTTGTTAATCATCAGGCAATATCGTCTTTGTAGCAGGCATAACCGAAGCTAAGCTCTGTTTTCATATAGTGGCGGGCAAAGTCCCAGGCATCGTGGCCGAAGTCCTCATAATCTGCCAGGACGATTTCGCGGGCTTTGTGCCATTGCTGTACGGAAGAAAGCGGCAGAACAGGGCAGGGAAGCGACCAGTCAGTGACGGTGTTGCAGATCATATCTGCCAGACGCTCCAGGGAGCCGTAAACCAGCTCTGTGCGCAGATCCGCCACCATGCGTTGTTTACGCAGTGATGCCAGATAATCAATCTCTTTGGTTATATCAGAATTTAAGCGGGTCTGGTAATCCATGATGTACTCCTTTGCGCGCCGATACCGGCAATTTTGCGGGCGACGGTGTTGCCTCCCGATGATTTAATTATCGGTGATTATGTCCTCAAAGTCAATATAAGTACGGAATGTGCATACAAAATTTTATATCTTGCAAAGCGTTCATAGAGTGCCTGAATCGCTTTCTGACAGCCTCAATAAAAAAGGCGGGGATTACCCGCCTTTTTTCTTACAGCTGCTTACGTGGCTTTTTACGCGTCATATACAACGGTATCGCGCAGTCTACCGCGTACAAAAAGCACGCCAGCGCGCCGCAACCGTACAGAAACGCAAGCGGCTTATTATCGAAGTAGCTGAAAACCCCTGTCGCCGCACACAGGCCCAGAACAGAGACGCAGGCGCAGGTGATCTGCACCAGATCCCTGTATCCCGCACGAACGATAAACCAGGGCAGGGCAAGCGCAGCGGCGCTAAAAATTAATGCGAGAGGGACAAAAACGAGATAGTGATACATGTGAACTCCTTGATGGTTGCCGATACCGGCGATTGTTCGGGCGGCGGTATTGCCACCCGATGATTTAATTAGAGGTTTTGCGCGTCCAGGAGATTGACCTGAGCCGGGGTAACGTGAAACTTTTCCCCTTTATGGATCACGTTATGCGGGGCGCTAATTTCATCACTGATAAAGCTAACCGGGTAACGTTTTTTACCGCAAATCCGCTCGCTAAACCACGCCACTTTTGCCGCTGGCCGATCCACTGGATGAACAATCACACCGGCCATGCTGCAACCCGTTGCGGGTTCGTCCAGCGTAATGCTTACCGGGACTGTATCCCGGTAAAAAAACTTAACCGGCGGCACACCTGCCTGCGTAGCGGCTGCGACAACTGCAAGCCCGATAACCGCTATCCGATTAATAAGCATTTTATTCCCCTTACTCATGCTGATATCACCTTGCCAGCTGTTACCAGTTTACGAAATTCGCTTTCATGAATTTCACGCCCATGCTCAAGCGTTGAATACACGTTGCCGATAAGCCAGTTACCAGCCGTTTTTGTCTCGGTATACCACCATGCTTCTGTCAGAGTAAGCAGCGGTTCGCTATCCTCGCCCTTCTCATAGATCCAGATTTTAGTGACGTCTTTACCCGTTTCGTTGCTGCCCTGAATGGTAGGGTCAAAGGTATGTTCAATCTCTATATCGAAGTAACGCTGAAGGAAGTTAGTAAAGTGCATGACGACTCCTGTAAGCGCCGATACCGGCAATTTTTCGGGTGGCGGTGTTGCCTCCCGATGATTTAATTATCGGTGATTACGCCTTTAAAGTCAATACAAGTACGGAATTTATTTACATGTTTTTATGCCCGTCAGGGCATGGAAGGCGACCGCGCCGGACTCCACCGGACACCGGCCGCAAATCGCCGGAAACTGCGGGACTGACCGGAGCAACAGGCCAACCCCCCTTCCTGCTAAGCCATAACCCAGCCCGCCGCCACGCAGCTGCCGCACGTCCCCCACGGGGGTGCGCAGTGGGCGCCGCGCGCCTGCGCGCGGGTACGGCGGCCCGCCTGCGGGTCGCGGCGCCGTACTGCGAGTTAGCGGCCGCCGCGCGGCCGGTTACGGGGGACACCGCACCGTCACGGCCAGCGCCCCACTGAGCTGCACAATCCACGGATAATGCAGGAGACGAATCATGATAGGAGGCTGAAGGGGAAATGAGCGGCAGCAGGGGAAGGGGTTGCCAAGCGGAGCGCGGAGGCCGCAGGCCGGAGGCGTCAGTGGCAGCTGCCCGCGTGAGCGGGGCGAGACGCGTAGCGGCTCGATGCGCAGCACAGCAGAACGGCCCCGGAGGGGTGACGTCCGGGGGTTCGCTTTTAAAGATTTTCGACCACATCAGTAAATCGTAGTGACACCATGAAGCAAAAGTATCGTGCAGACCAGAATCAACAACAGTAACAGCAGACCTTTTTTTCGACGTAATAAAACCGGCCCCAAAGCGCCCGCAAGAAGCACACTCAACACGATTTCCGTTATGCTAATCGTATTCATAATCTCTCACGTTTCCCTTTTTAGAACTCTGCCACACACGGATAAAACCTTATAACAAAGCAACAAAACCCGTTATTCAGACACGGTAATGCCTAGTTTTTTTGCCAGAATTTCAGATGACAAAGAAACCCTTATCGACTTCCCGGTTACAAGGTGAATGATTGTGGCTTCATGCCCTTCAACAGAGTGGGATATTAACTCACGCTGAATGATATGCGTCTCTCCATCATTTCCCGTCACGGCTATTAGGCTCTCTGTAGAACAGGGGTTGATACTACTAATGTTGGTGTTGTTTTCGGTTTTGTTCAGCATCGCTGATCCTCAAATATCGGTTTGTGTTACGTCTGCCGCTTTGCGCTGGATAAGCGACTTAAAGAAATCCGACGCCTTCAGAATATCGCTATCCTGGAAGTCGGGAAATGTCGCTTCTGTCAGCTCCTGCGCCGTACCTGCCCGTATAACGGTTTCATCGCGGATCATCGTTCGCTTAACGCCATCAGCCTGTTTTTTGCTGAAGGAGTGCCGGAAAATAATCGCGTATTGGCCGCCGCTATCCTGATGAACAGAAGTATCCCAGCGATGATTACCCTGTTTACGATAGTGGTGATAGATTTGCTGGCCGTAGCGCTCCTGATCGGAATTACGGTAATCGAACATTAACAGTTCCAAAAGCATTAACCGATCTGGCAATTGCCAGGCGGTAGGGTGTTGAAGTGTCGCTAACATAGTTTCCCCTGAGCGTGACAGTCACGATAAGGCGGGCTTTGCCCGCCTGGTTATCAGTTAATCAATGGCACGATAAATACGATTCTGGCTTTCGTTCTCCAGCGTATTAACGTACTCCCGCAACAGGTGATACCGGTTAGCCATCGTTTCGTTCAGTTCGGCTTTGCCTTCTTCATATGCCAGCCCGCAAAAGTAACTGTAGGCATACAGACAAACAATAATCCCTACTTCGCGCGCGCTGCATTCACCTTCAAAATAGTTAGGTAACGAGAGCCAAAGAGGTTGGGGCGCTTCCATAAAAAACGCGCCATTGCTGGCCTGAAGGTATTCCCAATACCCTCCCTGGTAGTCTTTAGCGTAACGATTCAGAAAGGACTGAATGAAGTGATCTGCGCTGAAGAAAGCGCCACGAAATGCCGCAGGCATGAAGTTCATGCGGGCGTTTTCAGAAATGTAGCGGGCGGTGATTTCGATAGTTTCCATGATACTTCCTCTTTAAGCCGATACCGGCGATGGTTAAGCGGCAGGCACATCACCTGCCACTTTTTAATTATCGTACAATGGGGCGTTAAAGTCAATACAAGTACGGATTATATTTACCTAATTTTATGCCCGTCAGAGCATGGAAGGCGACCTCGCCGGACTCCACCGGACACCGGGGGCAAATCGCCGGAAACTGCGGGACTGACCGGAGCGACAGGCCACCCCCCTCCCTGCTAGCCCGCCGCCACGCGGCCGGTTACAGGGGACACTGAGAAAGCAGAAAGCCAACAAACACTATATATAGCGTTCGTTGGCAGCTGAAGCAGCACTACATATAGTAGAGTACCTGTAAAACTTGCCAACCTGACCATAACAGCGATACTGTATAAGTAAACAGTGATTTGGAAGATCGCTATGAAGGTCGATTAGGAATACTGCAAGTGTAAATCAGATAATTACAATAAAAACAAACAACCTAATAATTAAATGCCTTAAACATTATTTAAAATAAAATAGTTTACATAAGAAATTGTTATCTATTACCTTCCTGAAGCTAAGATATTTGGTCCAGAAAAAAGAGCGGAATGATAGAAAGAGATGAGGGTTCGTTGCAAGACAAGACTGAAGTTCAGGAGCACATTTTTAACGTAAATGGAGCGATACCTCGCTCCATTTATTGCATCAGAAACCGTGGGTTACGATTTTCGCCGCCGCAGCCAGAATATCCCGACGGCTTTCCGCCTTCTGCTCCGGTTGGGTAAAGTAGGTCACCAGAACCAGCGGTGCGTGGTTTTCCGGCCAGATAACCGCGATATCGTTGGTGGTGCCATAATCTCCGCTGCCGGTTTTATCGCCCACTACCCATGATTTCGGCAGACCCGCCCGAATGCTCGCGCTACCGGTAGTATTGCCCTTAAGCCACGTCACCAACTGTGCCCGCTGAGTTTCCGCCAGCGCTTTACCCAGCGTCAGATTTTTCAGGGTCTGCGCCATCGCGAGCGGCGTGGTGGTATCACGCGGGTCGCCTGGAATGGCGGTATTGAGCGTGGGCTCGGTTCTGTCCAGACGGAAGGTCTCATCACCCAACGAGCGAGCAAACGCCGTCACTTTATCGGGACCACCCAGATGGGCAATCAGCTTATTCATGGCAGTATTGTCGCTATACTGCAGCGCCGCTGCGCCAAGCTCAGCCAGCGTCATCGTGCCGTTAACGTGTTTCTCCGCAATGGGATTGTAGTTAACCAGGTCGCTCTTCTTGATTTCAACGCGCTGATTTAGCAGGTGCTTATCGCTCTCGCTCTGTTTAAGCACCGCCGCGGCCGCCATCACCTTACTGGTACTGCACATCGCAAAACGTTCATCGGCACGGTAGAGAATCTGCGAATTATCGGCGGTGTTAATCAGCGCAACGCCAAGCCGACCTCCCGAACTTTTCTCCAGGGCTTCCAGCTGCTGTTGCACGCTGTTCGCCTGCGCATGCAGCGTTGCGCTGCTAAATAGCAGGGGTAGCGTCGCCATCACCGTTAACATTGAGCGGCGAATGCTCTGAGTCATCATTAAAAATCCTCTATTAGTATTATCCCTTGGCCTTCAAGTATTCATTGAACCTAAATTCCACGTGTGTTTTTTATTAGCTTCAAAAATCACTATTTCACGAAGAATTTAGACTGCTTCTCACACATTGTAACATTATTTACAACCACCTTTCAATCATTTTTGATAAATCATTGATTTCATCTTTGTTGCAATGATACTTAATAAACTCTGCAAGTTATCCACAGAGCAACACTCAATTTTATTGATGATATTCTTATTATACCAGACATTTTTCATACACTCCCTTGTACGGATAGTTTTCCGACAACTTCATGATTACATATCTTGCGGTTTTGATTATTTTTGCTGCAAGAAATACATACTTCAAACGAAAGGTCTTTATTTGCTGTCTGTATTCTGAAGAGTCCAAGGAATCAAACTTGAACAACAAAAATAGGTTATATGAAAGCATCATCATTTGAAACACGGCTTCATTCGCCCAAAATGACTTTAGCAAGAGATGACCCACCGCCATGTCGTATTTGGCTTCTTTGATATAGTTTTCAGCATTACCACGCTTTTCATAGTATATAACTACTTTTTCAGAAAGCAAGGTAGTATTTGTTACAAAGAAAAAGTAGTCGTATTCGGAACCTTCTAAAAGTGATAATTGTGCTCTTTCTTTTTCTGGTTTCAGTACGCGAGATACGACAAATCTTCTGTCTTTTTCCCATTTAACTAATTTTGTATACAGTTCTGTAGTTTCTCTACCTTCTTCTCCTTTAACGAATACAATTGATGAATTCGTTGCTTGTGAGGTGAGTGTAGAATAACTTTTGGCTTTAATTAAATATTTGCATCCAAGAGATTCTATCGTTTCGATAATTTTTTCATCAAAGTAGCCACTATCCATTCGAAATAAAATTTCTAAATCGTCTGATTTGATGTTAGCAACAATTTCTTTGATCATTTCCGCAGCACCGTTTGCAGTGTAAGTATTGCCACTTCTTACAAATCCGGTAACATATGCTTTTAATTCGTCGCAAAATGCAAATTGGATATTGTAGCATCGGTTTCCCAGTTTCTTAGGATTATATCCTTTTGACGCACCTTCTTGATGACCTTCTACGTTAATTACACTACTATCAATATCAATCGTAATGGATGTCAATTTACTTTTAGTGAGCAGTTTTTTAAAGACTTTAAAATTAATGTCTCTAAACATTTGGGTTGTCTTGAAGTTGAAGTTTCCTAGAAACCGTGACACTGTTTCAGGTTCTTTTACGGAAATATCAAACTCGTTGACGAGGGGATCATTTTGAAGTAGCTTTAGACGTTCTAACTTATCAATGCCAATGAAGTGACCGCAGAGCATGGTCTTTATATGATTCATCTTGATTTTATTTGTTGAGTCATTATCAAATACGAGGTCATTTTCAATAAAATCAAAAATCCCATTGCTTTTTGCATTCTCAAGGAGCAGAAAAAGACCTGCATTTGATGTTAGATTCTTAGCTTTGAAATCAATTTTATTAATCATAATTAGAACCCCTTTTTACTACTTTTCTTACTACCTAGATTCTACGTCAGTACTTCAAAAAGCATAATCAAAGCCTTGATAAATATGCATTCCTTCGAAATTCAGCTTTCACCCATTGGGTGAAAGAAAAGTGCTCAAAAATATGTTAAATTATCAGCTTTTATGACTCGATATATGGTAAAATAATAGTACTGAAAAACTGCGTAATGAGCGGCAATACTGCCGCGTCATAAGCGTCTTTATCCGCACCAGTCCTTATTCAGTGCGTGATACACAGTATGCCAATCAGGCAACCGAAAAACTGACGGTGGCAACCCAGGACAGCCGCACGATAATTCAGGCGGCACAAGCCGCGCTGGCGCGGATCTGGCGGGAAGATATTGCGTATGCAAAAGCAGGGATCATGCTGGCCGATTTCAGCGGAAAGGAGGCCCAGCTGGATTTATTCGACTCTGCTACGCCTTCAGCTGGCAGCGAGGCGTTAATGGCTGTTCTCGATGGCATAAACCGGCGTGGCAAGAGCCAGCTGTTTTTTGCAGGCCAGGGCATCGATAACTCCTTTGCCATGCGCCGTCAGATGTTGTCACCTGATTACACGACAGACTGGCGCTCGATACCAACAGCAACCATCAAATAATTACCGGCGCCGCACGCGGGCCGGTCAACCCCTCAACCGGCCGAAACGAGTTTCGGCGCGGTTTCGCGGTTTTCGGTAAAAGGCGTTTCATCTGTATAAAAGATCAGCTAAATTATGTGTATTGCACAATACATATATGTGAGGTTAACAGTGAATTTGCCTACGCCCGAAACCTACGATGAACTTCAGAGAGCCTACGATTTTTTTAATGAGAAGCTATTCAGCAACGAGCTGCCGCCATGCCTGATAACGTTGCAGCGTGAGAAGCGAACGTATGGCTATTGTTCCTTTAAGCGTTTCGTCGGCCGTGAGAGTGGGTACACGGTAGACGAGATCGCTATGAATCCGGTGTATTTCTCGATCAGAACCATAAAGGCCACGCTTTCAACACTGGTGCATGAGATGGTTCATCAGTGGCAATTCCATTTTGGCGAGCCTGGCCGCCGTGGCTATCACAACAAACAGTGGGCGGCCCGGATGGAACGGGTAGGACTAATGCCTTCTGATACCGGCGAACCGGGAGGCAGGAAAGTGGGCCAGAGCATGACCCATTATATTATTGCCGGTGGCCCTTTCGATATGGCCTGTGATGAACTGCTGACAGGCCATTTCCGGCTTTCCTGGATGGACAGGTTTCCGCCTTACCAGCCTAAGCCTGGCGCTGTGCTAAGCCCTACAGGAAAAGGCTATATTGACGACGAGGAAGATGATAGCGAACACGAACAGGAGGTGGAGGAAGGGCGCGACCCGGTTGAACTCGACGACGAGATCATAGAGGCCATGCGATTTGTAACCCCGCCGCCTGAAGCGCCGGTGAACAAAACAAACCGGGAAAAGTACAGCTGCCCGGTGTGTCATATCAATCTCTGGGGTAAACCGGGGATAGTGGTTTACTGTGGTGGCGAGCACTGTAATAAAGCCGCGTTAGTAGTCTTAAAATAAAGTCCTTTCGGACTTTATTTTTTTTCCATTTCCGAGGTCGTGATGTTATTAATGCTGTACTTCGCGGCTTCTTTTAAAACAGTTTCAGCAAGGCTTGCTGGTATCCAGACCTGAACTAATTTTAATGGTTCGCCGTTCTCGGCTTTAAGAGTGGTGTTCTGGTACAAATCCCAGATTCGCTTAACGGTGCTGGAAATGTTTTGCTTGGAACGGCCTACTCGCGTGGCTACGTCTGATGATTTCTCACCTTTGACAAGCACGGAATAGCCAATATCTGTTGTGATGTGTGCAAAGGAAGCCATTTGCGGCAGCAGCTGTTTCCATTCTGTTTCTGAAATTCTGTTTTTCTGAGCCATCTGTGGCGCCTCCGTAGTTTTGGTTACAGAAAGGATATACTCAGAATAAACTGGGGTCAATACAAGTACGATTTTTATAAACTTTATTTTATTTGAGGGTGAGGCCCGGTGCGGCAGCAGCGCGGGCCTCGATGGTGCCGCGAAGGTGCTGGCGCCATGCTTGGATTAAAACATGAACCGTGAAGAACTGCGAAACTTGTTTTCGCGGTTCTGAGGGGTTGACCGAGCCGCGAAGCGGCGCTGGTAAGCGATGATATGCACATATCCACAGGCATATTTTTAAAAGGTATTTTATAGATTTTTTATCTTTTTAAAGTCTTTTAGAGCTATATAACTCATTGATTTAAAATCATAAATAA